>CAYFFZ010000020.1:0-18301 GCA_964342655.1 uncultured Nitrososphaerales archaeon | reverse complement strand
AGAGCTAAAGGGCTCAAGGATCGATCGATTCTTTACAAGCACGTGTTAAGAAATGCAATTTTACCAACTTTAACCATTTTTGCCATATCTATGGGTTTTGTACTTTCAGGCGCAGTTATTACAGAAACCATCTTTGGATGGCCTGGTTTGGGTTACTGGACATACATGGCAATAGTTACAGAAGACTTCCCACTAGAGCAGGCAATATTTTTCATAATTTCACTGATGGTGGTTTTAGCAAACTTTATAGCTGATATATCTTATGGTCTACTGGACCCAAGAATAAGGAGGGGTTAGCATGTCTTATAAAAACCAGCTCAAGCTTTTTGCAAAAAACAAAATGGGTGTAGCAGGAGCTTTTATAATTATATTTTTCACATTAATAGCTGTCTTTGCTCCTTATCTTACATCCAATTCTCCAACACAAACCTTTGTTGCAGGACCATGGGCTGTTCCAAGTTGGGCTACAATTATCCCCCTTTATAATAACCTTCCACCAAACACGGAAGCTGTTTCTAACAACTTGAATGATTGGAAGATAAATACTTACAATAACGCAAATTATACAATACAACAAAGCGTTCTTCCATCATCGCTTGTAAGCGTAACAAGATACACAAGCACTGAGGCAAGTGTCATTACCGTTTCATCTAAAGTGCCTTCAGGCATGGGCGAAGTCTCTCTTTTAAACATGACATATAATTTTAACTATCAGTATAAGCCTCCCTATAAATTCGCTTTTGGAGCTTTGTTTGATCCTATAAATGCAACCAACCTATCAGACCTTTACGTTAAGTTTACGCTAATAACGCCAAATGGTAAAACGTATGTGCTTACATCTTATACTTATATAGCATCTTCACCTGTCGTTATTGACAGCCTTGACAACGGTTTGCGTATGAACAGTTGGAACCAAATATACTTAGCATCAGATACCACACCTGTCGTAATGTCGGCTTTTGGTCCTTCGGGCTTATCATTAAGCATGCCTGCTATGGTGATTTTGAATCAAAAAGGAGAGTATAAATTAAACGTACAAGTTATAGCTTTTGAATCACCTCAGCAGGGGTACGCGAAATTTTCTTTGGCTGACCCATATTTCTTTATTTATGGAAGACAGTATGGGCTTCTAGGGACAGACAACAACGGTAGGGATTTATGGTCACAGTTTGTTTGGGGTTCAAGAATTTCTATAGAAGTGGGACTTTTGGCATCAATATTTTCGGTTGCCTTAGGTTTAATAATAGGACTAATTGCAGGTATGTTTGGAGGTTTGATTGAAGAGCTAACAATGAGGATAACCGATATATTTCTGGTAATTCCGTTTTTACCGCTTGCAATAGTTGTTTTATTCCTATTAACTCAAAACGCATTTTTAGCAAAGAGTCTCTATTTCTGGCTTGTCGTTCTTTTTGCAGTGCTGTCCTGGCCTTCTGTAGCGAGGGTTATCAGATCACAAGTCCTTTCTTTAAAAGAAAGAGGTTATATAGAGGCATCAAAAGCTCTGGGAGCCGGAAACTGGCATATTATTAGAAAGCACATAATACCAAACGTTATGGGTCTTGTCTATGCAAACCTTGCGTTGAGCGTTCCCGGATTCATATTGACAGAAGCAGCGCTTGATTTCCTGTTCCCAGGGGCATCAACAACACCTACTTGGGGGAGGATGTTATCAAAGGCGTATGATCATGCGGCTTCTGCTATATATTACCAGTTTGGATGGTGGTGGTTCATATTTCCAGGCTTAGCCATAGTCCTCCTTTCGTTAGCATTCGTTATGATTGGCTATGCATTAGATGAGATATTCAATCCAAGGTTGAGAGGCCAGTGAAAACTAGATATATAGCTAGCATAGGAATAATATTAGTAATAATAATCGCACTCAGTGGGTTTTATTACTTTTATTATTTTAGAAATCAAAAAGCTTCAAAATTAGTCGGTTCAACCTTTGTTTATGATTATTATGTTACATTGCCTCAAAACGGAACTTACGAGAATATAGTAAAAATTCATGTAACTTCGGTTAAAAACAATAACGTCATATTTAACTATTCAATTTTATCGGTTAATGGAACTATAAAAAAGCCTTACGTTAACCAGTCTTTTACCCCCATTTTTAATCCATCCGATAATTTAACTTACTTTAAAACAGGTTCTTTCGGTATGCCTCTTTTTATTAATTCTTCTGTTAAAAATCAAACGGGCATAACGTATATTGAATTTCAGGGCAATGAAAGCGTAGTTATAAGATACTCAATTTTAAAGTCATCAAACATCGACGTAAACCTCACCCTTATTCCATATTATTATACATATAACTTAGGGGCTTCTAACTGGAACCTCGTCTATAACGGATCTTACGGATATTTATTGTACGCAAGAGGTAGCTTTATAGGTGCTGATTATATTAGTTTTGAGTATAAGTTGGTGAATGCAAGTGTCTGAAGTTCTAAAAGTTGACGGTTTAAAAATGTATTACAGAATGGGCCAAGCATATGTAAAAGCCGTAGACGACATTTCATTTTCTGTAAGAAAAGGAAACTGTTTAGGACTAGCTGGAGAGTCAGGAAGCGGTAAAACAAGCATAGCAACAACGATAATGAGAATACTGCCTAAAAATGCGCAGATAATTTCAGGCGTTATTTACTTGGATGGGCAAGATATATTAAAATTTGACGATGAAGAATTCAGAAAAATAAGATGGGTTAAGATAGCTCTAGTCCCCCAAGCTTCTATGAACGCCTTTGATCCAGTTTTTACCATAGGCGATCAAATAGTGGAAGCAATTTTAACTCACAGAAACATTACAAAAGATGAAGCACTATCAAGAGCGAAGGAATTATTTCAGCTTGTAGGGATAGATCCATCAAGAATAAACAACTATCCACACGAGTTTTCTGGAGGTATGAAACAAAGAGCTGCAATAGCAATGGCATTAGCTAACAACCCAGACATTTTAATACTGGATGAACCAACAACGGCTCTAGATGTTATAGTGCAGGCTCAGATACTAAGCCTTCTTAGAAGCCTAAAACAAAAACTAAACATAAGCATGATCTTGATAACACACGATCTTTCTATAATAGCAGATGTTTGCGATTCAATTGCAGTAATATATGCAGGAAAAATAGTCGAATATGGCGATATAAACAAGATCTACCATTCGCCGAAGCATCCGTATACGCAAGGGCTTCTCGGCGCTTTCCCGAACATAAAGGCCAAAAAACAAAAGCTTATAGGAATACCAGGTGCTCCACCAAATCTGGCTAATCCGCCTTCTGGTTGCAGGTTCCATCCAAGGTGTCCTTATGCTTTTGACAGATGCAAGGTAGAAGAGCCAAAACTGAAAGAAGTCGAGCCCGGGCATTATGTAGCATGCCATCTGTATGACAAAGGTGACATAAATGCCTGAGCCGTTGATCAGAGCTTTAAACGTAAAAAAGTACTTCCCGGTAAGAATGAGCTTTACGGGTTCACTTAGAGGAGAAAAACAAAAATGGGTGAGAGCAGTGGATGATATTTCTGTTGACATCTATCCAAAAGAGATATTAGGTTTAGCTGGAGAATCTGGGAGCGGAAAGACCACCTTTGGCAGAACTCTAATAAGGTTAATAGAACCTACAGGAGGTTCAGCCATTTATAAAGGAGTTGATATTTATAAGATAAAGGGTTCTGAGCTTAAGAACTATAGAAGAAAACTGCAGATTATATTCCAAGATCCGTACGATTCGATAAACCCCAGATTAACAATAAGGGATGTCGTCGCTGAAGGATTATTAGTAAACAAGCTGGTTACTAAGGATAAAATAGAAGAAGAGGTTTCAAAAGCACTCGAAGATGTAAAGCTGACTCCTCCAGAAGAGTTCATAAACAGATACCCGCACGAACTTAGCGGAGGACAAAGACAAAGAGTAGCGATAGCGAGAGCTCTTGTTTTAAGGCCAGACTTTATTGTTGCAGATGAACCCGTGTCGATGCTTGACGTTTCTATAAGAGCAGAGGTTTTAAACGTAATGCTCGAGCTAAAAGAAAAATACGGCATTACATTCTTGTTTATAACACATGATCTAGCTTTGGCAAAGCACATGAGCGACAGGATAGCTGTAATGTACTTGGGCAAGGTCGTCGAGTTAGCGAATTCAGAGAAGCTTATAGACAATCCTTTGCATCCATATACTCAGGCGCTGATTGCAGCAATACCAATTCCAGATCCTAGTGCTCCAAAGGCTGAAGTAAAAATAAAGGGAGAAATACCAAGTCCAGTAAATCCGCCTTCTGGTTGCAGGTTCCATCCAAGGTGTCCTTATGCTTTTGACAGATGCAAGGTAGAAGAGCCAAAACTGAAAGAAGTCGAGCCCGGGCATTATGTAGCATGCCATCTGTATGACAAATCCTGAAAGTATTCAATTTTTACAGGGATGTAGTTAATTGAAAATTTATGTCGGGACTTCAGGTTATTCATATTTTTGGAACGAGGGAAAACCCGATCAGTTAAGCTGGTACATTTCGAAAGGTTTTAATACAGTTGAAATAAATTCAACATTCTATTCATTTCCTTCTTATGCGGCAATAAAAAGGTGGTCTAGAGTGAATGAGAACTTTGTTTTTTCAGTTAAAGTTAACAAGTTTGTAACTCATTACAGTAAGCTATCTAGTATAGAAACATTCCAAAAATTTTATGATAAATTTGAACCGATGATCAGCAAAATAAAGTTTTGGCTCTTTCAAATGCCTCCTACTTTTGATTGTAGAGAAAGCAATATTAAAAGATTGGAATCCTTTATAAAAAAAATTAGCCTGAACGGTTTTCCTGTAATAGAATTCAGAGATCCTTGCTGGTGGAAGTTAAAGGACTCGGTCATCAAGCTTGGGTACAATTTTTGTTCAGTGAGCGCACCAGGTTTACCAGATGAAATTGTGATCAACAGAGGAATAATATACATGAGATTTCATGGTTTAACTGACTGGTATGCGTACGAGTATTCTGAAAAAGAGCTTCTTGGTTATTATAAAATGATAATCGGCAGTAATGCAAAAGAGGCTTATCTTTATTTTAACAATGACACCGGAATGCTAGAAAACGCTTTATTTATGTTGAATCTAAGCAGAAAAACATGAGAGCCTTTGTAAGTGTAAACATAGAGGATGAGGCATTGAAAAAGAAGATTAAAGAAATAGCCGAAACGATAAAGGATAAAGAAAGTGGCATCAGCATAACAAAGGAGGAAAACCTCCATTTTACGCTAAAATTTTTAGGAGAAATCAACGAAGATCAAAAAAATGAAATCGTAAAAAATCTTTCGAAAATTTCCCTTCCAAGTTTTGACATACACATAAAAGACCTTGGCGTTTTTCCCGATTTTAATTTTGTAAGGATAATCTGGATAGGAGGGCATTCACATGAGCTTAAGCAACTTGCTGAAGAGGTTGATAAAAGCTCGAGAAACATTAGAAGCGACGAAGAATTTGTTCCTCACCTTACGATTGCGCGAGTTAAATTTATAAAAGATAAAGAAGGCCTTAAAAAAAGATTAAACCAGTTTTTAAACCTAGACTTTGGTTCATACAGGGTTAGGAAGTTTTATCTGATGGAAAGCACGCTTTTACCTCAAGGTCCAGTTTATAAACCGATAAACGAGTTTAATCTTTTTTAAGCAAAACCCTTTAAAAGAAAAGCAAATCTAGTATAAGTTGTGAAGATTAAGGCCATAATAGCAGTAAAAGAAGGCATAGTTAACCAAGAAATTACAAATATAATTTCAAATTTAAAAGAGTATTTCGAACTTTTTAGCGTACAGGATTTGCCGTATGTTAATAAAGTCGAGTCATACAAAATAATAGAAAGCGAAAACATATCTTCGGCAATAACTATCGGAGGAGACGGCACGCTCCTAGGTTTATCTAGGTATTTACCAGAGTACGTTGAAGTCATAGGTATAAACATGGGAGGAAGAGGAATACTAGCTCAAATAGAAAAGGCTAAGGTCAATGAGTTTCTCGAATCTTATCTCTCAAAAGATTATATCATTGAAAGGAGAATGAGACTAAAAGCGAAAATCTCCGATCTCGAAACTGTAAATGTTTTAAACGAATTTTACATTCAAAGAGCGAATTTTAATCAAACTCCAACTTTCTCAATAAATGTTGAAAATATATTTACCATAAATGAAAGGATGGACGGCCTGATTGTATCGACGCCTTCAGGCTCGACCGGTTATAATTACTCAAACAGAGGACCAGTTATAGAACAAGATATTGAAGCTATTATAATAAATCCTGTAATGCCGCTCAGAGCTTTACCGACGATCGTGGTCAAGCCCATTATGATAAACATAATTAGCAGCTCCCATGCGTATATAATCGCAGATGGTCAGCTAAGATATGAAGTATTACCTAATGAGAATATAGCTGTTTATAAGGGCGATTATCTTAGTTTAGTAAGGCTAAAAAATTCAACATCTCAAATCCAAAAAATACTCAAATGATTGACAAAGAGAAACTGGCATCCGTTATTAAAAGTCTTGGAGGTTATGAAGATAAAAAACACAATATATACATTGTATGGACGGTTGAATGCAAAGACCCTATAAAATACGTACTTGGATTTAAATCAGAGGCAATAAATACAGCTGATGAACTTTTAAAATTTTTGTCAATAAGGACCAAAAGGGAAAAAGCAATAATTATTGACGATGAAGGAATAGAGATAGATGATAAAAAGATTAAATGGGAAGAAATTAATGACAATTTGAAAGATGAATTTCTTAAGAAAATTCTAATTCTTTCAGAAAAAACCTGATATGTTATAAATAACCTTATAAACCAAAAACGCCTTTCTAATATCATGGACGTGTATAAAATAGAGTTTTTTAACCTAGAGGATTTAGTTAAGGATTTCTTGGCTATGTCGAGCTTTTTGGGAAGGACGCCAGCAGTAGTAATCTACAGATATAAAGAATATCTGTACACAATGCACCCGTTTTATGAAGGCATAGGCTTACATTACTGTAAAGATGCCGAGAAAAATTATCCAGCGGGCGAGTATGTTTTTGACACCATAAACGAAAAAATAAAACAAAAGATGGACAAAAGAGAGCTTACAGCAAACGAAGTTCTCATCATCATTATAGAGCAAAAATACAACTCTCTGATCGATTAATGTCTGTTATAATGCGGGGGGTGGGATTTGAACCCACGTACCCCAACGGGACTGCCGCCTCAGGGCAGCGCCATTGACCTGGCTAGGCGACCCCCGCAATACAAATTAACATCGATGCAAATTTAAGCGTTTTTGTTTTTTAAAACATAAATTAAAATTTTGTTGTAACAAGCGTTTCATTTTCTGTTAAGTATACAGTATGTTCAAACTGACTTACTCTAGCTCCTCCAGCTTCCACCAAAACGTGATAGTCTTCAAGCACGCCATCCTTAACAAGCTTGTTCAACGCTTGTAGAGAATCGGCTCCAAACTCTTTAGCTATCCATCTTGCTGCAAATGGTAACGTCTTATACTTTTCCCAGATATAACTAACTAGCTGGTTAGAATTTTCATCGCCTTTTAGCTTTCTAGGTGATACGAGCCTGTAGATGTTGCTGTGTTCTCCGTCTATAACAAAACCTATGGCATCGCTTTCAACAAAGAAGGGTTCTATCGCATATGCATTATTTCTTTCAAAACGACCTTTTACTGGCGAGCTTATCATAGGAACGGAGACCCCTGAATGTAAAACAAAATGATCCAGCTTGTGACCCATCAGATTTTCTATCGTTTTGAACCCATAACCCTTAGCGCTTTTTTCTACATAAGACCCAAATTCATAAAATTCTAATCCCGGGCGGACGATTTTTAAAGCGCTTTCAAGCGTTTCATGATTTGCTTTCACCATGCTCGTGTCGAGGCTTGAAAACGTAATGGTAATGGCTGTATCAGCTATATAACCGTTGACATGAACGCCAAGGTCAACCTTTACTATAGCCCCCTTTTTAATTGTTTTATCATCTTCAAACTTTGCCGTATAGTGAGCTGCCTCCTCGTTTTGAGATATGTTCACAGGGAAGGCAGGGAATCCTCCTTGTTTAATTATAAACTCTTCAAGCTCTTCACAAATTTCTAAGACTTTTTTTCCTTCATATACTATATCAAAAGATTTTTTTAGCGCATCAGAAGCTATCTTTCCAGCTTTTAAATAATCGTCAATCATCTTATTCTACCAACTTATTTATTTTCTCCAAAAGGATTGATATCTCTATCGGAGGAATCAGCACAAGAACTATGTTTTCGACTTTTGCCATCTCTATTGCAAGTCTTTCAACGTTTTGAGTGCCGTGTATAGCAACTAACCTAGGTTTAAGAGGAGAGATTCTTACAGCTACCATAGGGCTTCGTCCCAGCCCTACTTTAGTAAATATTAAAGCTCTTTCAGAGGACTTTCCAAATATCTTGTAAAATTGCTCGCCTTTGAGCGCAATTATAGCCTTTATACTGTCCAATACCGTGTGCCCAAAAAGGTAATGATCTATCATTTCGTTTCCTGCAAGAACCTGGCCTTCAACAGAATTTATCAAATCAGCGATCTTTATCGGTTTTTTATACTCTTTAATATCTATGATTCCGCTATTTGCAACATTTTGTTTATCCTGATAAATAGATAATATCACGGAATCCATTCCTTTTAACTTGATCAGCCCATCTATGTATTTTTTTATAAACCTCACCCCAGCTTTTCTTCTTACTCCCTTTTCATAATCAGAAATTACCGGAGGAGAAACACCTATTACCTCTGCAAGCTCCTTTTGCTTTACGTTAAGGTTTTCTCTAATCTTTTTCATCAATAAACCTGGATTCTCTGACAGCACTATCTTTCCTATAAGTTTGTATATTTCATCGGTTTCCAATACTTTCCTTAATTCTAGATTAAAATATAAGTTTTTTATGGACCGGGGGGGACTTGAACCCCCGACCTCCCGCGTGCGAGGCGGGCATTCTACCGCTGAACTACCGGCCCTTAAAGTATTTTCTGCGCATCATTATTTAGATTTATCTGCAAAACAATAGTGGAAGAAACTTCAGCATTGGAAAAAGCTATTATTTGTAAAGTTATGAGGGAAAGTTTTTAAATTAATTACGTAAATACATGGAAGGCAAATGCCAGAATTTGGGTATTCGTTTGTTAAATATAATGAGGTTTCGGACGTTAGAGGAAGCTTAAGGGAAGTTGACGTAAGTCCCAAAGAAGCCAGAGAGGTAGCTAACTATATAAAAGGCATGAGTTTGGATCGCGCTAAACAGATTTTACAAGAAGTAATCGATAAAAGGAGAATGATACCCTTTAAAAGATATCACAGCAAAATTGGGCATCACAACGTCGAAGGTTTTTATACAGGAAGATACCCTGTTAAAGCTGCTAAATTTTTCTTAAAGCTTTTAGAAAATTTAGAATCTAACGCTCTGTACAAGGGACTGGACGTTAGCCGTTTAATAATAATTCATACAACGGCTTATCCAGGAAGAAAGCTTGTGAGGTATGTTCCCCGTGCTTATGGGAGGAGGTCTCCTAAAACGCATGTATATGTTCATATTGAAGCTGTTGCAAGGGTGATATAGATATGGTGTATTATAAAAATATATTGGAATCAAAAAAGCAGAGCATGATGCTAAGGGAATACCTTGACAAGAAGTTAAAGCAAGCCGGTTTTGTCGATATGAGCCTTGAAAGCAGTCCACTAGGGACAAGGCTTAACATACTTGCTTTAAGACCAGGACTTGTAATAGGGTTGCATGGGACAAACGTGCGTAACCTCATGGAAGACATATCAAAAGAAATAGGGTTAAAAGAAGTATCTATAAATGCTACTGAGGTGCCAAATCCGGCGTTAGATCCTAAAGCCATAGCATTAAGGCTCGCAAACGCTTACCAAAAAGGGGTAAATTTCAGAAGAGCTGCTACTTTGGCCATGCATGAAGCTATGGCTGCCGGCGCTCTTGGAATTGAAATAAAACTACAGGGCAAAATAAGGAGCGAAAGAGCATCATTCCAGAAATTCAGGGAAGGAATAATACCAAAGAGCGGATATCCTAGAGAAGCAGCCAGCAAAACTTCTGTCGAACACGTTCTGCTTAAAATGGGGCTTTATGGAATTAAGGTAACTGTGGCTTATAAATCTCCTGTTTTAGAAGAATTTAAGTTAAAAGGTGAGAAAAATGAAGAAAATAAAGGTCAGCAAACTCAGTGATGAAGAATTAAAGAAAAATCTGGCCGAAACTCAGAAAGAAATCCTCAGGCTTAATAATCTTAAGAAAATGAGAATGCTGGGTAAGGAATCAGGAAGCGTGAAATCAGTTAGGAGAAACGTAGCGAGAATTTTGACCGAATTAAAAAGGAGGCAAAATAAGAAATGATAAACGTAGGGGATCAAGTTATCGTTGCTAAGAAAAGGATAATTGGCTATATAATATATGAAACTAAAAATACTTTTTATGTTAAAACGGATGAAAGTATAAAAGTGGTACCCAAAAAGGGGAATCAATTTATAAGCAATAAAAAAATCTACGTAGGGGAGGATTTGTTGGGCAGAATTTGGGAGAGGTTAGATCCAAAATGATGCAGGGGATTAATCTAAAGATAGCTCAGCCAGTATCCAAGTGTCAAGATCCGTTATGTCCGTATCACGGTAATCTGAAGATACGAGGAAAAATAAGGGTTGGAAAGGTTGTAAGCTATAAAATGAAAAAAACAGCTGTTGTGGAAATAGAATACTTTTATTATGTACATAAATATATGAGGTATGAAAGGAGAAGAGGAAAAATTCATGCGCGCGTTCCGCCTTGTGTTGAAATAAAAGAAGGAAGTACTGTGGCTATTGCAGAAACTAGGCCCCTGGGTAAGAACGTAGCGCACGTAGTTCTTGGAGAGGTGAAGACCGGTGCCTGAAAAAACAAGAGCAGTTTCAGCAAAGGGAGTAGAGGAATATAAACCGCATATTACCAAATCTATACCCGTACCGGCGGTAATCAACTGCGCTGACAACACTGGAGCTAAAAAGCTAAAGCTCATTCAAGTTATAGGTTATAAAGGCAGGTTAAAGAGGATACCTGCGGCATCAGTTGGAGACGAAGTGGTAGTCGTAGTTAGAGTTGGAACACCCGAAGTTAGAAAACAGATATTCCATGCTGTAATAGTAAGGCAAAAATATCCCGTAAAGAGGTTAAGCGGAGAAAGGATAAGTTTTGAAGATAACGCCGCAGTTTTGATAACGCCTGAAGGTGAACTTAAAGGAACCGAAATAAGAGGGCCCGTTGCTATGGAGGCTGCCGAAAAATGGCCGAGGATAGCCAACATAGCTTATTCTATAGTGTGATGATAAAATGAAAATAAAAGATATATTAAAAAATGAGGATTGGCTTGACAAAAACAAAACTTTGAGGGCTAATCTATCAAGCGAGTTAAGGCAAAAATATGGTTTGAGATCACTTAGGGTTAGGATAGGAGATACTGTAAAAGTAATGAGAGGGGATTACAAAGGTGTTCAGGGGAAAGTTATAGACGTTTATCCAAACTTGGGCAGGATTGCTGTGGAAGGTTTGATGAGAAAAAAGGTTAATGGCCAAGAAGTGCCAGTGAAAGTTCATCCATCTAAAGTTATGATCGTAGAATTGAACTTAGAGGATAAAAAGAGAAAAGAAGCTTTAGAAGGTAAAGCTGATAATGAGGTGAAGCAAGTTGGCTAAAAAAGGAGGCTCAACAGTTAGAAAAAGAGAACTTTTACCTGAATTTTATCAAACCCCTAAAAAGGAATACGTATTTGCAACAAACGCGGGTCCAGGACCACATCCAAAATGGTTAGCCTATGATCCGGTTACTCTTATAAGAGATGTACTTGGCTACGCTAGAACAGCTTGGGAAGCGAAAAAAGGCCTGAGAATGGGAATGCTCATAGTAAACAATAAAGAGGTTAGGGATCACCAGTTTCCTATAGGTCTGTTCGATGTTATAAACATTAAAGACACAGACATCTATTACAGATTAGTGCCATCTAACGGGAAAGAGCTCTATCCTTTAAAGATAGATAAACAGGAAAAGGATCTTAAGATAGTAAAGGTAGTAAAGAAGGTTAAAACAAAAGGAGGAAAATTACAATATATTGGTCATGATTCAAGCAGCTATATACTAGAAAACTCAAGCATACATACCGGCGATTCCTTGCTGGTAAACATTGCCGAAAATAAAGTCTTGGATGTTTTCAAATTAGAGAAAGGAAACACAGGTCTTGTTTATAGGGGTAGAAGGGTTGGAATAATTGGGAAGATTGACGAGGTAATTCCAAGCACCTACAGCAGGATAGCCACGGTAAGGCTATTGAAAGGCGATGAAAGCGTTACTGTAACAAGAGACTATATAGTGGTTGTAGGTAAAGAGAAACCTGCTATAAAATTGGGTGTTGAAGAATGATGGAAGAATCTAAAGAGTCAAATTCAATGAAAAGGGTATACATAGATAAAGTTATTCTCCATATTGGAGTAGGCCAAGCTGGAGAAAAGTTAGAAAAAGCGAAAAGAATCCTGAAAGAAATAACAGGGCAAGAACCATCTGAAAGAAAAGCCAAGAGGACAATACGAGATTTTGGAATTCACAGAGGCGAAAAAATCGCTGTTATGGTAACTTTAAGAAAGAAAAAAGCTTTAGAAATTCTCCAGAGGGTTCTAGCCGCCAAAGGAAACTCTTTGCCGTCATCCTCGATCGATGACGCCGGAAACCTAGCATTTGGAATCAAGGAACACATAGACATACCTGGAATAAAATATAATCCAGAAATAGGTATATTTGGTCTTGATGTAATGGTCAACCTTGCTAGGCCTGGTTATAGGGTTCAAAGGAGAAAAAGGTGCAAATCAAAGGTAGGTAACGAACAAAGGGTAACAAAGGAAGAAGCAATAGAGTTTTATAGGAGCATAGGGGTGAATTTGGTATAATGGGTAAATACACTTTTGGAAAAATTAGGAGCGGAAAACCGAGAAGATACGGGAAAGGATCAAGAGCTTGTGTAAGGTGCGGTCAGTACGGGCCGGTAATCCAAAAGTACGGCTTGATGCTTTGCAGACAATGTTTCAGAGAAGTCGCTCCTCAGTTAGGGTTTAAAAAATATAATTAGGTGATAAAAATGCCAGCAAACGATCTTGTCGCAAATCTTTTTAACACAATATTGGAGAACGAAAAAAGAAACAAAAGAGAATGTTATGTAATGCCCGCTTCAAAACTTTTAATGAGCACGCTAAAAGTAATGCAAAAATATGGATATATAGGTGAATTTGAGCTTATAGACGATAGGATAATGCCAAAGTTGAAGGTGCAGCTGATGGGAAGGATAAACAACTGTGGGGCCGTAAAACCAAGATACCCAGTAAGTTGGGATGAAATAGGGCAATGGGAAAGGAAATACTTACCGGCTGTAGGCGTAGGGATCTTAATAGTTTCTACGAATCAAGGAATAATGAGCCACATAGAGGCTCAAGAAAAGAAAATAGGAGGGAGATTGCTTGGCTATGTCTACTGAAACGGTTAAACAGACTATTTATTCAGAAGAAATAACTATACCGGATGGGGTATCAGCAAAATTAGAAGGCAAAAAGCTAATTGTAAAAGGCCCTAAGGGGGAATGCGAAAAAGATTTTTCGAAAATGAAGGTTAACATTGAAATAAAAGGGAATAAAATCATAGTTTCGAGTGTTAAGAAAAGAAGGGATTATTATGCTGTAGCAAAGGCTGTAGTTAAACATATAAAAAACTTGATAGAAGGGGTCCAAAAGAATTACGTTTATAAATTAAAGATAGTTTATTCGCACTTTCCGATTCAGGTAAAAGTAGAAAAAGATAAAGTGAGGATTGACAATTTCATAGGTGAAAGGTTTCCTCGTTTTGCTAAGATAGTTGGTTCTAATACAAAAGTTATCGTAGAGGGCGATGATATAATAGTTGAAGGCCCATGCAAGGAAGCTGTTGGACAGACTGCAGGAAACATAGAAAACTCTACAAAGATAAAGTATAAAGACCCTAGAGTCTTTTTAGATGGGGTGTACATTTATGAAAGACCCTGATAAAAAAATACCTGAATTTAAAAGGGAAGAGAGCTGGAGATATAAAAGAATAAAAGCGAACTGGAGAAAGCCTAAGGGAATAGACAATAAAATGCGGTTGCAGTTTAAAGGCTGGCCGCCTATTGTAAAGATAGGCTATCGTAAGTCAAAAAAAGTCAGAGGTTTACATCCATCCGGTTTGATAGAAGTTCTTGTAACCGGCGTTAAAGATCTTGATCAATTAAATCCGTCTCAGCATGCGGTTAGGATTTCGGGAAAATTGGGATTAAGAAAGAAATTGGAAATACTGAAAGAGGCTAGAAAAAGAGGGTTAAGGGTACTTAACGCTCCAGCTGAGGTGAAATCTTAAAATGAATCTTGAAAAGAAAAAACAAATAATAGCCAAAATGCTTGGCGTGGGTAAAGGTAGAATTAAATTTGATCCAGAAAAGATTTCAGATATTGAAGATGCGGTAACTAAGCAGGAACTCAGATCACTGATAAACGATGGCGTTATTTCCATTGTATCGGTAAAAGGACAAAAAACCAAAAAAGAAGAGAAAAAAAGAAGGGGATATGGCAGCAGAAAAGGCAAAAAAACGGCAAGAATGGGTAAAAAAGAAAGATGGGTCAAGCAAGTCAGGGCGTTGAGAAATTACCTTAAATCTGTTAAGTCCCAAGTTTCTAAAGAAAAATACTGGGAAGCTTACAGAAAGATTAAAGGGGGAGAAATAAAAACTATTGCGAGGCTTAAAGAATATTTGGGTGGTTCATCATGACATTTAAGAGAAGGATGCAGTTTAAGACAGATTACAAAAAGAGGAAGAAGGTTATACTATCTAGGTTACCTTTTGTGTACATGTATAAGTCGAATAAAAACATATGGGCTCACGTAATAAAACCTTCAAAAATAGGAGACATAACTGTTGTTCACGCAAACTCAAAAGAGCTGGAGAAGCTTGGATGGAAGTTCAGCCGTAAAAATTATCCAGCAGCTTATCTTGTTGGGTTATTACTAGGAAAAAGAGCAGTTAAAAACGGTATAAACGAAGCAATCTATTATTCTGGGGTCAGAAACTTTATAGCTAAATCGAAAGCTACCGCTTTCCTCAAAGGCTTGACAGATGCTGGATTAAATGTTAAGGTTAATGAGGAAATTTTCCCAGATGAAAACGTTATCAAGGGGGAACATATTATTGAGTATGCTAAAAAACTATCTGAAAGTGGATATACGGGTTCTCAGTTTTCAAAGGTTATGAAAGATATACAAAGTCTTTCTGAAACGTTTGAAAGCGTAAAGAAAAAAATTATGGAGGGGAGTGTAGAATGAGCGAACAAGCGCAACCAGCAGAAAATCAGGAACAGGCAAAGGAGTGGGTTCCTAAAACAACTCTTGGACAGCTTGTTAAAGAAGGAAAGATAACTAATTTAAAGGAAATTTTTGAACTTGGTTATAAGATAAAAGAGCCTGAAATAGTTCAGACCTTGCTCCCTAATTTGAAAACTTTATTAGTTGGAGTTAGGGTTGTTCAGAAGCAAACAGATGCTGGCGAAAAGACAAGGTTCAGGGCTCTAGTTGCAATAGGCGATCAAAGCGGTTGGTTTGGTGTAGGGCATGCAAAATCTATGAACACTAGGACTGCAATGGATAAAGCCATAAGGAATGCTATGTTAAGCATAATACCTGTACCTCTTGGTTGTGGGAGTTGGGAGTGCAGGTGTGGTCAACCTCATTCTGTTCCTTATGTGCTTGAAGGAAAAACGGGAAGCGTTAAGATAATAATCTATCCGGCGCCTAGGGGATTGGGCATAGTTGCCGCTCCTCACATTAAAAACATTATAAGCTTAGCCGGAATTAAAGATGCTTGGACCAAGACATTTGGAATGACATCCACAGATATATCAATGGCTTTCGCCATATATGATGCTTTTAAAAACGCTTCCAAGGTGATTACAGTATGAGTTTGTTGTTAGTTATTAGAGTTAAGGGCACCATAAACGTGAGAAAAGACGTTAAAAAAACACTAGAACTTTTGCACTTAAAGAGGAAGTTCAATGCGACAATTCTAAGAGATTCCCCTGTGGTGCGGGGAATGCTGCAAAAAGCTAAAGACTACGTTATCTGGCAGGAATTACCGTATGAAAAGGTCGTAGAAATCTTTCAAAAGAAAGGAAGAGTTAACGGCTCTAAACCTCTAACATTAGAATATTTAAATACAAAAGGTATAAGCGATTTTGAAAGTTTGGTTAAGCTATACGATGAAGGGAAGATAGGGTTGGAAGGCTTGGGGATAAAACCATATTTTGGTTTGCCTCCCCCAAAAAAAGGCATACCGAGAAGTAAATATACTGCTTTAGACTTACTTGAGAGGATGATGCAGAATGGCAACTAGGAAGAGAAAAGTTAGAAAACTCAGGGGATCCAGAACAATGGGATGGGGTCAAATTGGGCAGCATAGGAAGTCTGGAGGTCATGGAGGGACAGGAGGCGCAGGGCTTCACAAACACAAATGGAGCTGGATTCTTGTACATGACCCAGAACATTTTGGGAAAAATGGCTTTCATAATCCGACCGGCGAAAAGATCAAAAAATGGATAAACGTAGGGGATATAAATCATATTTTAGAAAAGTACAAACCAGAAGTTACAAGGGACGGCTTACCGGTTATAAATTTAAAAGAATTAGGCATTCAAAAAGTGCTCGGTAAAGGCGATCTCGCTAAACCAGCATTTATAATAGCAGAAAGTTGGACAAAAAAGGCGGAAGAATCTATAGTTAAAGTTGGCGGAAAAATTTCGGCTAACTAAAAATGAGTATAAGAGACACATTCTTCAAAATTTCTTCTGTATTACCCGAAGTGCCAAAGCCAAAGCAAAAGCCTAGCTTAACTGAAAGGCTTATTTGGACGCTACTGGCTGTTGTGCTTTACTTGCTTATGGCACAGATTCCGCTTTATGGTGTTGTTACTTCATCGAGCTCTCTTTTGTTTTTTTATCAGATTATTTTTGCTGCAAACATTGGTACTCTGATGACTCTTGGTATAGGACCTATAGTTACAGCTGGGCTTATAGCGCAGGTTCTTATCGGTTCTGATTTGATTCACCTGGATCTGACAAACCCCGAAGACCAGAAATTTTTTGCTTCTATTACCAAAATACTTACTTTTATCTTTATAATAGCTGAAAGCGTCTTTTATGTAATAAGCGGTGTTGTGGGAACAACTCTAAGCCCTTATGCAACGGTTATAGTAATATTCCAATTGATAATAGCAACATCAATAGTGTTTTTGCTTGATCAGATGTTACAGAAAGGGTGGGGTATAGGTAGCGGAATCAGCTTGTTCATACTTGCCGGAATATCGTTACAGATAATGCTAGATCTCTTTAGCCCGATACCAGTTAACGGGCAGTATTTTGGATATATACCTTATGCTATAAACGAGACAATTCATAAAGCATATATAAACATAGTAACGAGACCGGCCAATTTCCCAGACCTTATAGGCCTTATAAGCACCATACTTTTTGCTTTGCTAATACTTTACCTTGAGGGCGTAAGGATAGAAATACCGATTTCTTCATCCAAGTTTAAAGGTTTTTCCGCAACTTATCCCATCAAGCTACTTTACGTCTCTAACATCCCTGTTATACTGGTAGCAGCTTTGATTGCTGACTTTCAGTTCTTTTTTGCTATGCTGGCCAAAAATCCTGCTATATACAACCATATAACTTGGCTCGGAACCGTTCAAAATGGAACTTTTACAGGGGGTTTGCTTTACTATGTAAGCACTCCTCCACCTGTACCTTTAGCTTTCCATCATCCAGTCCAAGTTGTTACATATTCCTTGTTTGTAATCATTCTAAGTGTAGTTTTCGCTAAGCTATGGGTTGATGTAAGCGGCATGTCTGCTGAAAAGGCCGCTGAGACCATAATTTCTTCTGATCTCCAAGTACCGGGTTTCAGGACAACTAAAACAACCATAGGCAGTCTTCTGAACAGATACATACCTGTAGTAACATTGTTTAGCGGTTTGCTTATAGGCATAATAGCGGCTGCAAGCACTCTCTTGAACGTTTACGGTACTGGAATAGGATTGCTGCTGGTCATAGACATATCTATAAGCTATTACCAGATGCTGGCACAGGAACAGCTGATATCAACTGTGCCAGGATTGGGTGGGCTATTTGAATAAGTTAGCAATAATAGGAGGGATTGCCGGAGTAGGAAAA
>CAYFFZ010000019.1:0-18807 GCA_964342655.1 uncultured Nitrososphaerales archaeon | reverse complement strand
TCCCTTAACCCTCTAGGTATCCTCATCAATTGTCATCAAACCTGCTAATAATTAAGTGCGCTTTAAATGTATTTAACTTTAAGTTTTTGCAAAAAATTCTGGTTTAAAAAACTAATCCTTTTTCTGGCCTAAAGCGCTTAGCTCTGCAAGCAATGCTGAAAGCTGTATGTCAGGATGCGCTCCCTGTATCAATCTAAAATCATATTCAGCGAATATCTTTGCTGCTAAAGCTAAATCCAAGTCCTTTTTACCGTTTATGGCAGAAAACATCATTTTCACTATATCTGTCTCGGGTAGTCCGTATATCATTATCAATTTATAAAGTATTTCACGCGCTTTTTTGAAATCACCAGAAATAGCAGCGTCAACCATGGCGTTTATGTCGCTTTCTCTAGTCACACTCATCGTTGCCTTTACGTTTTCAACATTTACTTCACCAAGCGCAGCTGCTTCCTGCAAGTGGTTTATCGCTTTTCTCATATCACCTTCACTAATCTGGTATATTAGCTTGAGCGCATCTACGCTGCATTTTATTTTTTCGTTATTGCAGATGAACTGAAGCCTTTTTACTACAGATTCTTCATCTAGCCTTTTAAACCTGAATATAGCGCACCTGCTCTGTATCGGTTCTATTATGTTACTTGAGACGTTGGCAATTATTATGAACCTTGCATTAGCGGACGATTCTTCCATTATTCTCCTGAGCGCCGTCTGAGCATCTGAGGTCATTTCATCTGCTTCATCAAGTATAATTATTCTGTAAGGTATTCCAGCTGATTTATCCACAAACCTCGTGAAGTTCTTAATTGTAGTTCTAACCGTATCTATACCCCTCGTATCAGAAGCATTAAGCTCGAGCGTGTAGTTTCTCCAGTTTTCTCCGAGTATTTCCCTTGCTAAACAAAACGCAACAGTTGTTTTTCCTGTGCCTGGAGGGCCAGCAAATAAAAGGTGAGGCATGTCCTCAGGCTTTTTTAAAAAACCTTTCAGCCGCTCTACTATTTCTTCTTGATCTTCAACTTCGTCTAGCCTTTGAGGCCTGTACTTTTCAACCCACATTATTTCTCTTATCATGAGCCTTTCCCCTTCTTACCTCCATTATATGTGGAAGAATTTCCATAAATACCTTTAACCCTTCTTCTACAGCGTCAGGTGATCCGGGTAAAGAGACTATCACATAATCCCTTAACAACCCAACGCTCATGTTTCCCAGTAATCCTTTTGATCCGATTTTTTGATAACTTCTTCTTCTGAACTCTTCAGATATACCTAGGATAAGCTTTTCAGAAACTTCAGAAACAACTTCATCTGTACAATCTGTTTTAGAAGGTCCTGTGCCACCTATAAGAATAATTACATCTGGCTGAAAATTAAAAAGCATCAAATTTAATGAACCGCTTATTGCAAGTTTGTCGTCTGGAATAAGCGATCTGCAACAAACTTTGTGCCCAGAATTCCTGATTATCGCTGAAGCAATAAGCCCGCTTTCGTCTCCAAGCTTTTCCCCTTTAAACCTTGAAGTGCTAACCGTTAATATTCCAAAACTGTATGTGTTATTTGACTCGCTCAATATGCAATAGATTATTAAACGTAAGTTTATTAAAGCTTGTTCCCTAAAGTTGATTTTTTAAATCCCTCTTTATTTTTTTGACCACCCTTATGTTCTTTATCTCAGTAAAAGGATACTGGCCACTTTCATCTTTTTCGTATTTTTTAACCATATCCCATATGTTTAAGAGAGCGACAGAAACTCCATACAAGGCCTCCATCTCAACGCCAGTTTTTGCCTCAGATTTAACGGTAACTGTCACTTCCACCCCGTCGTCCTTGAGTTCGCAATTTGCTTCAGTATAATCTATGGGTATTGGATGGCAGAAAGCTATTGCATGAGGAGTTTCCTTAACAGCTTCAATCGCTTTTAATTCAGCTACAGTCAACGGATCTCCTTTTTCTATTTCTTGATTTTTTATTCTTGAAACTGATTCTTTTGATAATTTTATGAAACCTTTAGCAATTGCTGTCCTTTCAGTTACACTTTTTTTAGCTATATCTATGCTTTTCATTATAATTTTACAGTTATACGTACCAAAATAATAAACTGTGCGTTCATTTTTCGACAAGGTAATAAATAAAAGCACCTTTGAGAAAAGATATTGGGATGGAAACTTTAGATTACGATGTAGCTATAGTTGGTACAGGGCTTGCAGGGCTTAGAACGGCAATAGAAGTTCTGAGAAGGGACAAAGGTAAGCTTGGTTTAAAGGTAGCCGTAATCTCAAAGATTTACCTTATGAGAAGCCATTCGGTCTCTGCTGAAGGAGGGACATCTGCGGTTTTATATCCAGAAGAAGGGGACAGCTTTGAGCTGATGGCTTGGGACACTATAAAAGGAAGCGACTTCTTAGCTGATCAGGACGCCGTGTGGAGGTTTGTTCACATCGCGACCCAAGAAATAAGGCTTATAGAAAGATGGGGGGTGCCATGGAACAGAAGAGAAGACGGAAGGATAGAGCAAAGGTGGTTCGGGGGGATAAGCTTCCCACGGGCAACTTACGCTCAGGATAAGACAGGCTTTTTTGAGATGAGAGCTCTTTATGATACTCTTTTAAAGTATGACAACTGGGACAGGTTTGACGAAAATTTTGTGACCTCAATAGTAATTGAAAACAACGAATTCAAAGGTTTTACAGCCATAGACCTTAAAACCGGTAATTTTAGGTATTTCAGGGCAAAAGCTGGAGTTATAGCAACCGGAGGAGCTGGACAGCTCTACAGAATAACCTCGATGGCCGCCAGCTCTACGGGCGACGGATTTGGCCTAGCTTATAAAGCGGGTTTACCGTTGAAGGACATGGAATTTGTGCAGTTCCATCCAACGGGCTTGGTTCCGAGAGGAATACTGATCACTGAAGCCGCAAGGGGAGAAGGGGCTTACCTTGTAAACAAAGATGGCGAAAGATTCATGCAAAGATACGCTCCTAGCAAAATGGAATTAGCGCCCAGGGATATAGTTTCTAGAGCTATAATGAAAGAGATAATGGAAGGAAGAGGGGTCTATGATGAAAAAAGCGGTCTTTATCATGTATGGCTAGACATGAGACATCTTGGAAAAGAAAGAATTGAGCAAAGGTTGCCTTTTATCAGAGAGATAGGTTTAAAGTACCTAGGTATTGATATAGTGGATCAGCCTCTCCCAATAAGGCCAACCGTGCACTATAACATGGGAGGCATTCATGTAGATATAGATGGCAAGGTGCTTAATTCTGGTGGCACGCCAGTTAAAGGGCTTTGGGCCGCAGGGGAAGCCGCATGCGTAAGCATACACGGCTCAAACAGATTGGGTTCAAACGGGACAAACGATTGCCTTGTCTATGGTTATATAGTTGGAAACGATATTTACAATTATATAGAAAAAGAAAGGCCTGCGTTGCCAAGCTCTAACCAGAATTTACTTTTAGCGGAAGAGGATAGGATATTTGGAAAGCTTTTGGGAAAAGAAAGCGGAGGAGAAGACATTTATCAGATAAAAGATGAGCTTAAGGATACTATGGAGAAGTACGTCCACGTATACAGAACTGGTTCAGATCTTGAAAAGGCAGTAACAAAGATAAAAGAGCTTAAGGAACGTTACAAAAACATTAGACTTAGCGATAGAAGCAGAGTCTTTAACTATAATCTAGAGCATGCGCTCGAACTTGACTTTATGCTTGATCAAGCTGAAGTAATAGCTCAGGGCGCACTTCTTAGGACCGAAAGTAGGGGCGCCCATGCCCGTCTCGATTACCCAAACAGAGACGACGCGAACTGGCTCAAGCATACGATAGCTTTAAAGGGCCCCGACGGTCCATCATTTTCTTATATACCGGTCAAGATCACTATGTGGAAACCTGTAGCGAGGGTGTATTGAAAATGAAAGTAAGAATAAGAAGATTCGATGGACAAAATGAATGGTGGCAAGATTATGTAGTGGACGCCAAACCTTCAGACACTGTTCTGGACGTGCTTAACAGGATAAGAGAAAAGCAAGACCATACTCTAGCTTTCAGACAATCTTGCCAGATGGGTTCATGCGGTTCATGCGGAATGGTAATAAATGGTTTGCCAGCCCTTGCATGCCAGACAAGGATAGGAGAACTAAAAACAGAAAGCATACGTCTTGAACCTCTTTATAATTATAAAGTAATAAAAGATTTAGTGGTTGACTTAAACGACTTCGTAAACAAGCACAGAAGCGTTAAGCCTTGGATGATAAGGAAAAACCCGGAAGAACTAGAAGAAGCACCTATGGAATTTAAAGTTACACCCGAGCAAAATCTTACTTTTGTACAGTTTGATTATTGCATAATGTGCGGAATCTGCCTTGCTGCGTGCCCAACTGTAGCTATAGACCCGCTTTTCTTAGGTCCTCAAGCCCTAGGCCAGGCATATAGGTACATAGCGGATCCAAGAGATGAAGGTTTTGAAGAAAGGATAGACATTTTAGATGATTCCCACGGTGTATGGAGGTGTCACTTTGCGGGAGCATGTAGCTACGTATGTCCAAAAGGAGTAGATCCCGCAAAAGCTATACAATATCTAAAGAAAGATATACTGAAATACAGGTTGTTACATAAGAAGAAGACATCTACCAAGCCTGCTGAGCTGGTTCAGAAAGCTCCACCGCCTAACGCACCCAAGCCTCCACCATTTGACTTTAAAGTTGAAGGAGGTGTATAAAATTGGGAGAGGAGAAAAAAGAAAAAAGGTACAAATCTGGGCTATTAAGAAGCCTTTGGCCTTATAATTTTAATGTAGAAAGGTACACTTATACGCTTCACAGAATAACTGGCGTTATACTGATTCTTTACCTTATGGCACATGTATTCGAAATATACCACGTAGCGTTAGGGCCTGCAGCTTGGGAGCAGACTATGGCCTTGCTGGGGAGCTTAGGCATATGGGAAAAAATAGGCCTCTGGATAATAGCGGGTTCAGCTCTATACCACGGGGCTAACGGCTTTAGGCTAATTCTGAACGAAGTATTTGGCATGCTGTTGGGAAAACCCGTGCTTCCAGAATATCCATACACGCCAACATCGCTCAGCAGAAATCAAAAAATCGCGATATACTTGATAGTTTTCGTAGTGGAGGCGCTCTGGATATGGGCAGGAATATACCTACTTTGGGGGTTGGGTATAATCTAAGGTGAGAAAAATGCCGAGCAAATACAGCCTTTTAAAAGAATCCTGGAACATGATACTGATGTATGCTTTAGCCCTCATAATGATCTTTGTGCTAACGTTTCACCTGTTGCTTGTAAGCCCGCTTACAGGAAGAACTTTCGACCAAGTTCTTAATTACAATTATGTCTTACAGAACCTTACATATTACAGGATCGTGTTTGGGTTATTGCTTTATGCCGCAGTTATTCATGGACTTAACGGGCTAAGAATAGTTATCATAGAGTGGTTGCACGTAAAAAGGTTCCAGTGGGCAGTCAACATAATAATAGTTATATTAATGGCTATACTGCTGGCTTTCGGCACATATACTTTAATAGTTTTATAATCATAATCTTTGTTTTCTTTTCAGTAAATCGCTAAATACCATTAATTTTTTAAGCTTCGGATACTTTTGTTCAGTCATGGTAGACCTTCTAGAATACGAAGGAAAAAGCATCTTCAAGGAATACGGAATACCTGTACCTGATTTCAGGATAGTATCCGATGAAAAAGACATACCAGATTTTAATGAAAAGATGGTAATAAAAGCGCAGGTTCCAACAGGCGGAAGAGGGAAAAGAGGAGGAGTCAGGATCGTAAATAACAGAGAAGAAGCAGTAAAAGCAATGAACGAAATAAAAAACATAAACTTTGACGGTTACAGAGCTGAAAAATTTATACTAGAAAAAGCTTACGAAATAAAGAAAGAGCTCTACATAAGCGTAACTCTTGACAGAAGCGTTGAAATGCCTGTAGCTCTGGCTTCTGCAGAAGGGGGAGTTGACATAAATTCTGTGCCACAGGAAAAGATATACAAAAAACCGATAAACCCGTTCATAGGAGTTACAGAATATACAAAAAGAGAATTATCAAAATTTCTAGGCTTGTCCGAGGATCATGCTCAAGAAATCGGTAGAATTCTTGTAGGGTTATACAGCATATATGATAAGCTTGACGCTTCGCTCGTTGAAATCAACCCTTTGGGCTTGACTGATAAGGGTCTAATTGCGTTGGATTCAAAAATAACTATAGAGGACGACGCGCTTTTCAGGCATAAAGAAATACCAATAAGGTATTTCGGTCTCGACGAAATTGAATTAGAAGCGAAGAAAAAAGGTCTATCATTTGTAAAACTAGAAGGCGACATAGGGATAATAGCAAACGGCGCAGGCCTTAACATGGCAACTATAGACCTTATAGCGCAAGCCGGAGGCAAGCCTGCGAACTTCTTTGACTTAGGAGGAACGGACGATCCAGAAAAGGTAATTCAGGCCATAGAGCTGGCGTCTAGGGTTACGAACAAGGTTCTCTTTATTAACATATTCGGAGGGGTAACTAGGTGCGATACAGTAGCAAGAGGCGTAGTTCAAGCTATAAATGAATTAAAGCCAAAGTTTAAACTAGTAGTGAGAATAAGGGGCGCAAACGAAGAAGAAGGGAGAAGAATACTTTTAGAGCACGGGATAGATTCTATGTTAAACCTAGACGAGGCTGTTGAACGAGTTGTTAAGTTAGCTGGTGAATGAAAAATGGCAATAATTGTTACTGAAAAGGGCTTGCCTGTGATCGTTCAAGGTATAACAGGTCACCAAGGAAGCTTTCACGCGTCGCAGATGAAAGCGTTTGGAACCAATATAGTGGGAGGTGTGACACCTGGCAAAGGCGGCACCAGCGTTAACGGTATACCCGTTTTCGACTCTGTAAAAGATGCAGTAAAAGAAACTGGGGCAAGAGCCTCTGTAGTTTTTGTACCAGCCCCTTACGCTCCTGATGCTGTAATAGAAGCAATAGATTCAGGAATAAAACTTATAGTTATAATAACTGAGCATATACCTTTCCATGATATGACCAAACTAAAGCTTTACGCTAAGCTCATGGGCGCAAGACTGGTAGGTCCTAACGGACCTGGCATAACTTCCGTAGGAATAGCGAAATTGGGCATAATGCCCAATTCAATATTTAAACCCGGGCCCGTTGGGGTTGTTTCTAGAAGCGGAACCTTAACTTATGAAATAGTAAACACAATAAGCGAGGCTGGACTTGGAGAGACTACAGTAATTGGAATAGGAGGAGACCAAGTAGTGGGTACAACTATGCAGGAGGCCGTAAGGATGTTCCAGCAAGATGAGAGTACCAAAGCTATAGTTGTTGTGGGCGAGATAGGAGGAACAGCTGAAGAAGAAACAGCTGAAATTGTTAAAAAAGAAGTAAACAAACCGGTCGTTGCGTTTATAGCTGGCAGGTATGCCCCACCCGGAAAGAGAATGGGACATGCAGGCGCTATCATAACTGGCAACAAAGGCACAGCTCAAAGTAAGATACAGGCTTTCAAAGAAGCAGGTGTTGAAGTAGCTTCTAAGCCTTCTGAAATTCCCGTACTTATTAGACAAAAACTGGGCAACGTCTAGAGAAAGTTATTTAACATAGTTTTTATTAAATAAATTTAAGATGGATGTAAAAATAGCTCTTATTGGGAAGACAAACGCAGGAAAGACAACCATATTTAATACTGTGACCGGAAAAGACGAACCCATAGGCAACTATATGTTTACTACTCAGAATCCAGTATCTGGAACAACTTATGTAACATCTCCCTGTGTTCATAAAGAGTTTGGTGTTGTTGATAATCCGATAAACTCTAAATGCATAGATGGATGGAGGTACATACCTATAGAAATAACAGACCTGCCAGGTTTGATAAAAGGCGCAAGCTTTGGTAGGGGTCTTGGTACGAGGTTTTTATCACAAGCTATGAACGCTGATGCTTTTATCCACGTTGTAGATGCATCAGGAAGTATAGATGAAGATGGAAGAATAGCTGAACCTGGAACAGGAGACCCATACAGAGATTATCAAGAAATAGAAGGAGAAATGGTTCAATGGTACAAAAACCTGCTTGAAAACAACCTTGACAAAATCATCAAAAAAATAGAGGCGACCAAAAACGAACAGGAAGCTATAAACAGCGTTTATGAAGCTCTTGCAGGCGTAAAAATTACTAAACAGCACATACTTCAAACCTTAGAAGAGATGCACATGAGCATCTATGAGTTAAGAAGCATTACAGACGAAAAGCTGTGGAGATTAGCGGCCATCCTTCGCGAAATTTCAAAGCCTACTTTGATAGTAGCAAATAAAATGGATATACCAGCAGCTGAAAACGGATTCAAATACCTTAAAGACAAAATCAAAGATAAAATTATTGTCCCTGTTAGTGCAAACTTAGAACTTTTGCTTAGGAGAGCAGAACAGAAAGGCATAGTGAGGTACAATCCCGCAGAAGAAAACTTTATGGTTATAGACAGCTCCAAGTTATCAAAAGATGAAAAAAGGGCTATAGATTTCTTTAATAAGTTCTTAATAAGGGAGATGATGCGCGCTGGCACGCAGTTCGCGCTAAACGTTGCTGTTTTTAAGCTTCTCAGAATGAACGTTGTATATCCAGTTGCGGATCCTAAGAAGCTTTCTGATAAAAAAGGAAACGTGCTCCCAGATGCTTATCTGGTGCCTGACGGCAGCACAGTAAAAGATCTCGCAGAAATGATACACAGCGAACTAGCGGTTGGGTTGCTTTACGCTATAGACGTTAGAACAGGGCTAAGGCTCCCTCCAACGTACCGGATAAAAGACAGAGATGTCCTTCACTTAGTTTCCGCTACAAGAAAGTCTAGATAGCAAACGTTATAATCCTCGAATCCTTTTTTATTAATATGGAAAGCGAACTGTCTTACGCGCAAGTATATAGAATATTTAAAAAAGGAGGTGCAGAGAGGGTTAGTGACGAAGCAGTGAGAGAGCTCGCGAGGTTTTTTGAAATTTATGGCGAAAAAATAGCAAAACAAGCAAATGAGCTAGCAAACCATGCCGGCAGAAAAACAATAAAAGCCTCTGACGTAAAACTAGCAATAAAAAATATAACGAATATAGATCTAGATCAGCTCAAATAATAAAGATTCATGAAGACTGCTGCTGGCCTTCCTTCTTCTCTTCAGCTTTCTTCTTCTTGGCCATAGTCTTCACCTCGTAAGTAATTGTAAGTAACTCTGATATTTTAGTTTTTCCTGTAGCTTAAAAGTTTAACAAGGAGGATCTAAAATTTCGTTAATGAACCTGTATCCATTCAGTATTTTCTTTATCTAAATTAATGAAAGCATAGCAACCGCATTCCTTGAACCTTGGGACTCCAATGCTCCAAACCCCTCTATAAATAAGATCCACTTTTTCTTTTCCGCCACCCAAGAAAAAGTATTCAGGTACGTCTTCAATAACCAGTCTATCTGAAACAGATGGAACTATAGGAACAGAACCTAAAGCGGGAGCCAAGTGCCTGATCTTTAAGAGTTTTTTTACGATGTACTGTTCAGGCATTCCTGAAGACTTAAACGCATAATATGCATTATAAAGCAAAAAGTTCGAGCCGTTGATCGTTAGATAAGAAGGGTTACTCAGAAGCCTTACGTTCTGTGCTGAATAAAGATCTTTTGCAACTTTATAGCTAACTGGTTTTTGTGGCAGAGCTTTCCCTGTAGAATCAGCGTGACCTGGAATTATGACCTTAATTATCCGTTTTGGCAGTTCAGAAAGCAATTCAGAAACCTTCCTGTAGCCTTCCATAGGCGATACTCCGTTTTTTATGTAAGCCAGCGAATCTACGGCGTTTCCCAGCAAAAATACCCCATCAGGCTTGGTTGCTTTTAAAGAATTGAAAAAAGCTTCTACTTTGTTCGAACCAATCATGAGGTCGCTTATAAGCGCTATCTTTCCTTTTATCTTTTTTCTTTTAACCTCAGGAAATTCAATATCTTCAAAATCAGTTACTGAAAAATCAGCAGGGTTAATTTTCATCGCTACGCAGGAACCTGGTATCATCTCGTCATATATCCTCTTATTTGAGATCTTTAGCCTGAATACCCCCTTGCCATCGTCTGCCAGAATCTCATAGTTTTCGTTGCTAATTTTTTGAACTATTAGCGCAAAACTCCACATTTCTTCTTTGCCTTTAGTTTTTATGAAATTTAATCCAAACAAGGACGTTTTGGTAGGTCTTTGCAGCCAGAGATCTTTCATCCTCTTGAACCTGTCGTTCAGCATGATGTTGAGCTCTTCGTAGGTTGAAACCTGCACTCCATCTGCAAGCGATCTTTCATCGCTTATAAGTAGGTTCGTTTTATCTATCTCAAGGTTTAATCCAAAGCTTTCTATGTCCTTTAATGTAATTGTAAAATTATTTGGTTCACACTCTTTTTTCTTTTTTATTGCTTCAATTACCTTCGGTATAAGTTCTGGTTGGTCTTCAAGAACCTTAACCAGATCAGGATGAATCTGAAAACCCTCGTTTAAAGCCGTAATTATAAGTTCCTTAATTTCGTTTGATGACATACGCTGTAGTAATTAACGCTTAAATATTAAAGTATTAAAGCTAAAGCAATGAGCGTTAGATTAGCTCTTTATATGCAGGACAAACATCCCATCAGGGATGAAATCGAATACTCAAAATACGCAGAACAGAACGGTTTTGAAGCGGTATGGTTCGCTGAGTCAAGACTTGCGAGAGACGCTATAGTTCCGATGGCGGCTGTTGCCGCGCATACAGAAAAGATCACAGTTGCTAGCGGCGTTGTGAACAACTGGACGAGAAACGTCGGTTTGATGGCTTCCACATTTAATACGCTTTATGAGCTGGCCCCCGAAAGGGTCATCTTGGGCATAGGCGCATGGTGGGAACCAATAGCTTCTAAGGTAGGAGTAAAAAGAGAAAAGCCCCTTTTGGCCATGAGGGAATACGTTACTGTGCTAAAAAAGCTGTTTAATATGGAAAAAGTTACTTTCCATGGCCAATTCGTAAACGTTACGGATATAGAGCTAGACGTCGTTTATGGAGAAAGAACTCCAAGAAAGATACCAGTATACATAGGTGCAACAGGTTTCGAGATGCTTGAACTTGCAGGAGAAATAGCCGACGGCGTTCTTTTAAATTACCTTGTCTCTCCCGAATATAATAAAAAAGCTTTGGAGAGCATAAAGAAAGGAGCAGCTAAAGCGGGCAGGAAGCTCGAATCGATAGATAGACCTCAGTTGGTTGTTGTGTCCATGGACCTTGATGAAGATAAGGCTATTGACAGGGCTAAAACTCTGGTTTCCATGTACCTTGGGCAGCAGCCTCATATAATGAAAGCAAGTGGCGTTCCTGAAAGTCTAATAGAGGATGTTAAAAAGGCGCTGGGCGGATGGCCAGCAGAACCTGGAGGATTGGAAAGGGCAAAAGCTATAGTTCCAGATAAAATAGTTAAAATGCTTACCGCAACAGGCACCCCTGAACAGGTAAGGAAAAAGGTTCGCGAGTACATAGATTCGGGCGCTACATGCCCTGTTATGTACCCTCTAAGCGACGACGTTAAGATGATGATCCGGGAGATGGCGAAGGGTTACTAAAATAAAGATACACTAATATTCATGTAAATTTTAATTTTTATTATAAATGAACAAATCAGACATTATAATAATTTTAGGCTTCATTTTTATAGTAACTGGTTTTGTAGCTTTTGCTTTAGCAGGAACGATTTATACTTCTAGCCAGTCATCAGGCTACGCTTTTTCATTTTTTGTCTTCCCTTTTCCTGTAATATTTGTAGGTGGAAAACCTGCATATCTCGTTTCAATAACTGCTGAAATGGCGTTCATTATATTCATTGTGTTTTTTATACTGTACATTTTATACATGATAATGGCTATGAAAAGGCTAAAAAAATCAATTTAGCTGCGATTTTAGTATAAAAATTTTAAAAAGTCTTATAAGCTTGAGAATCATATTAAAAATTAAAATGATAGAAGTAGGTAAACCGGCTCCAGATTTTACTGCAAAAGCATTCTTCCCAAACGAGAAAAAAATAAAGCAGCTAAAACTAAGCGACTATAAAGGAAAATGGGTAGTGCTGACATTTCATCCAGGAGACTTTACTTTCGTATGCGCTACAGATCTTGAAGCCTTTCAAGCATATTATGACAAGTTCAAGGCTCTTAATGCCGAAATCCTTGCAATAAGCGAGGACTCCATATATTCTCATAAAGTATGGTGGGAGACAAGTCCAAGGGTCAAAAAGGTTACATACCCTCTGGTAGAGGACATAAAGAAAGACATAGCTACCGTTTATGGCTTTCTGAACACTGACACGGGAATGACAAAAAGAGGCACCGTGATAATCGACCCTGACGGAGTAGTCCAGTATATATCAGTATTCAACGATAGACTTGGCAAGGACGTGAAGCACGTTCTGAACGCTTTGAAAGGGCTAAAGTACATATATGAGCACCCAGCAAAGCCAGAAGAGTTTGACATAATCCCAGCCAACTGGGAAGAGGGAATGCCAGTAATAAAGATCAGAGTGCCGGACGACATAGGAAAACTTTAAGTTAATTTTTAAGAATTGTTATTTATTTTTTATTAATTAAAAATGCTATGGCTAATTTATACAACTGGAGAATGTAACCTTAAGTGCTCTTATTGTGGTGGATCGTTTAGCCCTAATATCGTGCCTTGGAACGTTAAGTACGATCTGGACACTCTTAAAGAAATGATAGAGACAGATCCAGAAGCCGTAATAATATTTTATGGTGGCGAGCCGTTGCTTAATCCTGGGTTCATTGAAGATATAATGGATAAAATCAAGGCTAGAAGGTTTGGCATCCAGACTAACGGGACAAGGATCGACCTTCTCCCTGAGAAATACTGGAAAAAGATGGATGTGGTTTTGCTGTCTATAGATGGCAGAAAACAGTTAACGGACAGATTCAGAGGAAAAGGGACTTATGATTCTGTTTTAAAAAGTTTTATAAAGCTGAATTCAATAGGAATAAACAGAATCATAGCAAGAATGACAGTAACTCAGTACACTGACATATATGAGGATGTTATGCACCTTTTTTCCATAGGTTTTAAAAATGTTCATTGGCAGTTAAACGCTGTATGGAGTAAAAAATGGAACATAAAAAGCTGGGCTTACAGCTCTTACATACCAGGCATCAGAAGGCTCGGGAAAAAATTTTTAGAAGAAGCTTCTAAGGGAAAGATTCTAGGCATAATACCTTTTTTAGGAATACTTTCTGCGCATTACTTTGATGGGTACAAGGCTCCTCCGTGCGGAGCAGGTTACAGATCCATTTCAATAAGCACTGACGGAAGGGTTCTTGCGTGCCCTATAGCTGTTTTTGAAAGATGGGCTGTACTTGGAGATGTTGATAAAGGATTTAAGCTTAAAGAAATAGAAATTCCAGAAAGGTGTAAGTCATGCGAGTACTTTAGATACTGCGGAGGCAGATGCCTTTATTCGCTAATGGAGGGCAAAAACCTTTGGGGGTCATTTTATGAAGATCTTGATGAAATTACAAAAAGAACAATCGAAGAGGTTATTTCTTTAATTAAATATCTAGACCGCTACATAAATGAAGGGATTATCAGCAAGGAGCAATTAAAATACGACCCAACTCAGGATTCAACAGAAGTTATACCTTAGCCAAAGAGCACACCGTGTATCAAAAACGGTAATACTATTGTTGCATCTCCGTGTACTGTAACGTGTTTGCCGCGAGGCTTTATTTTTCCCCATGATATGGCTTCTCTCGTAAGAGCACCGCTAAGGCTTCCATCATATTCATAAGCTGTTGTTACGTAAACTGCTATTTCTAGGCCATTCCTAAATTGCGACCACCATATTGCGTGGTGTTTTGAGATGCCCCCGCCAATTACAAGCGCGCCTAGCTTTTTATGAGAGTAAACAAAATCAGATATAAGCTGCTCATCTTCGAGAACATCTACTGTAAAATCTCTGTGCGATTGCTTAAAAAGCCAGAGCTGATAGCCAACAGCACCATCTGTAATACCTGGAACAACGACAGGTATCTGGTTTTTATATGCCCAGTAAAGAAAAGAAGAATCATTGTTTATCATCTTTCCTATATCCCATGCAAGCGTGTAGGTTGGCGTTTTTGTTTTTTTAGCGTATTCAGAAGCGAGCAGTTCCTGCATCTTTTTTTCTATAAGAGGCCCATAATTTTCCAAAGGTATGAAAACATTTCCAAGTCTATGTATGCCTTTTTCTCTAAGCTTTACATCGTCTTCAAAGTACGAACCTTCATAATAGTTAGAGAAGCTTCTCGCTATGTCATGGTCAAGGGCTCCGCAAGTTGTTATAACAAGATCGAACTTCTTTAGCTTTATTAGCTGTGTTATAACCCCCCTTAATCCTGTCGCTATTATGTCTGCAGGAAACGTTAAAATCCTCCCATAATCTCCAGCAAAAAGCTCTTTCAAATATTCCAGAGCTTCTCCCATTTCCCTTCCAGAGAATCCGCCAGCCTCGGCCATTTTTCTTAAAAGGCTAAAAGGGGCATCGTTTTTTTCCAGAACTATATCTTTAACAGGTTCACCTTGCATGGAATTAGTTTAATAATGTTTAACATATTAATGTAGCGTTTATCAAAAACAATTTTATCTATACGCCATTTTAAAAGTAAGCAAAACCAAGAATTTTTATAGTCTGAAACTTCTAAAAAGTTTATAAACGACAACCGTATGAGCGTTATTATGCCCATAGCTGATCCAGTTAAAAGGCAGATAGCTGTTCAGAGAAAACTGATGCACAAGATATGCATGAAGTGCGGAGCTAAAAACCCGATTTCTGCGGTTAGATGCAGAAAGTGTGGTAGTAAGTCCCTTAGGCTTCAGAACAGAGAGTTAGGAGCTAAGAAGTAAAGTGTCACGGGCCGGTGGTGTAGCTTGGTCAGCACACCGCCTTGACGCGGCGGAGGTCGCCGGTTCGAATCCGGCCCGGCCCATTTTAATCATAGCAGAAAAAAACGATGCCGCTAAGAGAATAGCTTTTGCTCTTGATCGTTCTTACAAAAAGCTTGCATTAGAAGGAATCCCGGTTTATGCGGGTTCATGGAACTCTGCAAAGTTTTACGTAGTACCCGCTAGGGGGCATCTTTATACACTAAAAACCGATGTCGGAGATCTGAGTCTTTTTCCTGTGTTAGATGTTGAATGGGTTCCTCTAGAAGATGATAGATACGTTATAAAGCTTTTAGAAGTTATGAAAAAGCTCCTCAGAGAAAGTGAACAGGTTATAATAGCGTGCGATTATGATATAGAAGGTGAAACGATAGGGTTTAACATTGTAAAGTATAATGGTGGTTTTGACAAGGTAGTTAAAAGAGCAAAGTTTTCAACTCTAACTGTAGAAGAATTAAAACATAGCTTCAACAGCCTCTTGACAAGGGATAAATGGCTTATGGCCGATGCTGGAAGGACTAGACACTATATCGACTTTATATGGGGGATAAGCCTGTCTCGTCTGCTGATGGAAGAAGTAAGGCGAGGTACAGGCAAAAGGTTGAGCCTGAGCATAGGAAGGGTACAGGGACCTACTTTGATTGAGATATATAACAGGGAATCAGAAATAAACTCATACGTCCCAAAACCATACTGGAAGTTTAAAGTTATAGGCGAAATAAGAGGAGAACAATTTGAACTTTCAGGTCCAAACTTAAAAAGCTTAGAAGAAGTGCAAAGGGCAAAGGAGTTAAAGGGAAAGACCGGGAAAGTAACGTTTTTTGACAAAAGCATGGAAGAAATAAAACCGCCGTATCCATTTAACTTATCAGATCTACAAAAAGAAGCTTACAGGCTTTTTGGCATTCAACCATGGGAATCTTTGGCTATCCTTGAAAAGCTGTATTTGAGGGCGCTTATATCTTATCCTCGCACCAGTTCACAAAAACTTCCTCCAGCAATCAATTATAAATCGATCCTTACAAAGCTAGGTCAGAGATACAAAGAAACAGCAAACATATCAAGGTCTTACCCGGTTGAAGGGCCGATGGACGATCCTGCTCATCCGGCAATCTATCCAACCGGTGAACTTCAACCCTTAAGCGGTAACGAGTTCAAACTTTATGATCTTGTTGCAAGGAGGTTTATAGGTACTTTTTACAGAAATGCAAAGGTAGCTAAAAAATATATGAAGGTGAGGGCAGACGGATTTGACTTTGAAGCTGAAGGAGCAGCACTTGTCGACAGGGGATGGCTTGAAGTTTATCCTTTTAGAGAAATAAGAGAAAAGAACATTCCAGATGCTTCTGTAGGTGACGAAGTGCTGATTAAAGACGTAAAGGTGGAGCTTACTTATACAAAACCTCCTTCAAGGTATACACCTTCAAGCCTTTTAGAGTGGATGGAATCTAATGAAATAGGCACAAAGGCCACAAGGGCCGACATCATAAAAACGCTTTACAAAAGGGGATACATAAAGGGCAACAGAATAGAAATAACAGAGCTGGGCTTTAGCGTTGCTAGGTATTTCAGTTTTTCCCAGATAATAACGCTTGAAATGACAAGAAAGCTTGAGAATTCCCTAGAGAACATTGAGTTCGGTAAAGCCCATCCGAGTCATGTCTTAGGTGAAAGCGCTAAATTCCTTATCGAAGAGCTGAAAAACGTAAAACGTTCGGAAGAGATGGTGGAGCTTACAAGAAAATATCTAGCGGCTGGAACTGGCGAATCATTTGGAAGATGTCCAGTTTGCGGAAAAGGCGAGCTTATATTGCATATATCTCAGGCCGGGAAAAGGTATTTAAAATGTAACGCTTGTGGAGCATCAGCTCCTCTTCCAAGAAAAGGCAAGCTTGTTCCTGCAAAGAAAAACTGCAGCTATTGCGGCTGGCCTATGATAAAGAGAGGTGGTTGGGTGTTTTGTCCGAACCCGGAATGCCCAAGCAGCAAAATAAAAAGTGCGTAGTTTGTGGGTCTTATTCAGAAGAAGGCTCACTGTGTTTTAAACACAGGACGGCGGCAAAGAGCTTAACTGAAGGTTACAAATACTGGAAAGAAGCTTTTGGTATTTCCTTTAATGAATATTTAAAAGAAGTAAGGAAAAGGTCTGAAACGGGGGCTTGGGTTAAAGAGGTCATCGATTACATTTTAGCTTCAAATGATCTAAGCATAATTAGCGAATAAAAAATCAGCAATTAATTTTTAAAAAGAAGCGATCATTCTAAACAGATATTTTTATGAATATAAAGTTTATATTTGAGCTTTTATTTATAACTTCTGACATGAGATCTAAAAAGGCTATAAGTAAATACCTAGTAGCAATCTTGATAATCGTGATAATAATCGCAGGAATAGCAGGTTACTCATATTACATTTCGCTTACAACACCAAAACCTGTTACCCTTAATGTGGTTGTAGTTTCGGGTTGGAATGATAAAACAGTTGAGATGGCGGCAAAAGATTTTGAGGCAACTCATCCAAACGTTCATTTTAACTTCATAGAGACCACATTTGCCAACGTTCTAGAAAAAGAAATAGTTGCAGAATCTCAGGGTAATGCTTCTTCGTATGATATATTCACTTGGAGCCCAACAATGTCCGGCGCAATAGCGCCATATGTTACACCCTTAGGGCCTCTTATCTCTCAGTATAATTATAACCTTTCAGATATACCAACGGCATTTCTTTCTTTTGGAGGAGAGTTCTATAACCTATCTACAAAACAAACAGAAATAATAGGCCTGCCTCTCGATCTTAGTGTTCTGGTTCTGTTTTACAGAACTGATATATTCGGAAATGCAACTCTTGCTCAGGCGTTCCAAGCTCAGTACAAGGTGCCATTTAATCCAAACGATTGGACAAACTGGACCGAAGTTGTGTGGGCAGCGCAGTTTATACAGCAACACCACGCGGCGCAGTATGGTATAATTGTAGACGATAACCCAAGCCATGGACTTATAGATACTTTCCCTGCCATATTTTACTGGTGGTATATGCAGAACACGACCCTTAATGGAGGTACAAAAGGCGGTCTACCACCATTTAACATACTTTTTACCCCCCAGCTAAAACCATCATTTAATAATTCAGCAGGAGCAGCCGCATTAGTAACATTAAAGCAGTTAGTGCAGTATGAACCTTCACCTAACGTTTTAATCGTGGATTATAGTCATCTTCAATCTTTATTTGGAGCTGGTCAGGCAGGCATGGAGATAGGCTGGTCAGGATTTTACGACTCATTTAACAACCCATCCCAATATCCTGCAACAGCAGGAAAGATAGCAATGGCTCTCCTTCCGGGAGGTTACGCTGAAGCAGGAGGTTCATTCTTAGGTATAGCAAAATATTCAGCTCATAAAGCATTGGCTTTCCAGTTCCTTGAATTTCTTACTTCTGACAAGGAAGCAGCAAGCCTTTACTATAGAGGAGGATTCCCCCCAGATGAACTTGGCGCGATAAGACTAATTGCTAGCAACAGCACTTATTCAAAAGAGTGGTCGTTTTATACAAAGGCGGCTCAGGTAGCATATGCTAACCCGCCAGCATTGCCAATAACCTCTTCTGAGCTTATGCCAGTTCTAAACCATCAGGTATTTAATTACATAACAGGCGTAACAAACAACCCCTATACGGCACTCAATACAGCCGCTTCACAGTGGGCAACATATATAAATCAGTATCTTTCAAAATAATGCATGTCTAACTGGAGCTACAGGAACGCAGCTCTAATATTAGCTTTACCTTTTATTATTTATTTGGTTGTTTTTACCCTTTATCCAA
>CAYFFZ010000018.1:0-19216 GCA_964342655.1 uncultured Nitrososphaerales archaeon | reverse complement strand
CTGTAAAAAGACCTGTGGCTCCTGCGCCTATAATTGCAACATCCGCATTCATGATCCCTATTACAGCTTTCCATTTATAAATACATTTATACCTTTCCGTTTATAAATACATTTATACAAGGAATTATGTATTTAATATCATGAAATGGATTACGAGGAAAAGAGCAATGGTAGATAGGATAGCATGCCCGTGGCTCATAAAAAGATTTGTAGATAAAGAGGCTGAATTTATATTTGTGCCAGAAGAGGAAGTCTTTAAAGTTGCTGAAAAGGAAGGTGCAATACCGTTTGACGTTAAAGGGGCTGAGCTGAACCATTATTATGAAAACGGCGTCGAGTATGTCAGTTTTGACGCGATTATAAAGAAGTATGGTCTAAAAGACCCCGCTTTGCTTGAGTTGGCAAAGATAGTTCGAGGTGCCGATGCCCATAACCCGAAAGAGGTTCCAGAAGAATCTAAAGGACTTAAAGCGGCTGCATTAGGATTTAGAGAAATCGCCAACGATGATTATGAGAATATGAAGCTCCAGTTTCCACTTTATGATGCGCTTTACAAATACTGCCAGATAAAGATAGGTTATAATCAATAATATATTTAATTAAATTAAAATGGTTTTGTAAAGATACATTCTTACAACACAAGCAATTTTAATTATAAACATATTTGTTTAACATAAGATTTAAATAAACAATAATGCTTAATTTTAGCATGGTCTGGAACGGGGTTCACTTTAACACAGACACAGTTATTCCTTGGCCAATAATAATTACTCTTGCTATAGTTTACTTGGCATCGCTCATTTTGTACTGGAAGATTAAAGCACCTAAAAAAAATTTTAAGTTTACGACAAGAGACGCAACATATATGGGACTAGTAGCAGCCATACTTGTAGTTTATCATTATTTTATAACGCCTTTTATGCCATCTTTTACAGTGTTCAACGATTTCTTTAATTTATCTCTTATAGGAGACATTTATATGCTTCTTGTCGTGGCAGCTCTCGTAGGAAAGCCGGGTTCCGTTGCGATTACTGTAATGGTTTATGACCTCTTGGGAGACATAACACATTATGGATTTGGGGGAGAACCATTCTGGATAATTGGAGATATAATGGCATATGCTATGATAATAGATCTTTGGCTCATCTTCAGGGAGAACAATTTCATGTCTTCAAAGGACAAGGTTCTGCCTTTTTTGGATGGAGCTATAGGCGGTGTTGCTTATTCTATTTCTGTCCCTCTTTTCTTTATGGGATTCTGGGGTTCCTTTGTTCACGGTTTTATATTTAACCCTACCTTTGTATTGTTCAGGACGCTCGCATCCATACCAGAAGGCGTAATTTTTGGTCTTATTTTAACCCCTTTTGTAATGTACACAAAGAAAGTTGTAAGGGGGCCATAATGTAGTGTTAGAGCATTCAACATAATAGTGTGGTAAATTAATTTGAACGTAATAAAAACCCTCGTTGAGTTTGGCAAGGAAAAGGGCAAAGACGTTAAAATAAAAAGAATAGCTTTTGGAGATTATATATTTGTCGAGCTTGAAAATGGAAACTCGGGTCTAGCATATGTTTATAAAGAATGGGTCAGGTTTAAACGGATAAAGCCGAAGTTTCCTAAAGATGCAGCATCAGCTTCTTCTTTTTTGCTTTCCTATAATCCGCTTGAAATAAGCTTGGGCTTGGCAACAATTAATGCTCTAGCTTATAGAACTGATTTTATTGAGGGCGACGCGCTTGATTTTGTTAACCCTCGTCCAGGCTCAAAAGTAGCCCTAATAGGCTACTTTAGGTCATATGTTGAAAAATTAAAAAACCTTGTAAATCTTTTTGTTTTTGAACTGCGACCAATAAACAATAACCTCGTTTATCCGTGGTATGCTGAAGAAGACCTTATTCCTAAAATGGATTATGTTATCTTGACTGGTACAACGCTGGTTAACAAGACTATTAATAGAATACTTGAACTTTCTGCTGGAAAAATCGTTGCAATCGTGGGTCCAACCACACCTCTTGTAACAGAGGCTTTTAAAGGGTCGGTGAACGTTTTAGCAGGTTTGCATATAACAGATAGCGAAAAGGTCTACGAGATGATAAGCAAAGGTTTACCGATTCAAAGTATAATTCATTCTTCATATGCTAAAAAAGTTGTAACAATTCTGTAATCGCTCCAATTTAAAATAAAACATTTTACTCAAACAAGCTTAGTTTAAATAAAAGAAAGCGTGCAATTATCTTATGGACAAGATGATATCGGTTTACGAACCTGCGACGGGGAAAATATTAGGTTATGTTTCTGATATGACAGAAGAAGAAGTTAAAGGCGCTATAGATCTGGCATATAACGCTCTTGAAACTATTCAGAGCATGCCGGCTCACGAAAGAGCAAAAGCTCTGAGAAAAATAGCGGAAACAATAAGGGGCAGAAAAGAAGAGCTCGCCACGCTACTTGCAAGGGAGATTGGGAGGCCAATAAAGAGCGCTAGGCTTATAATGGAAAGGACCGCCTCCATATATGATCTTGCGGCGCAGGAGTTGCCCGAAGTTTTAACGGGAGATTTTGTGCCTTTAGAAGCTTATAATTATCCTGCAGGAAATGAAAAAAGGATAGCCATAGTAAAAAGAGAACCCGTGGGCGTGGTTGCTGCAATTACGCCTTTTAATTTCCCACCTGATTCGATGGCACATAAAGTCGCCCCGGCTTTAGCTATGGGGAACCCAGTTGTTTTAAAACCTAGCAGAGAGGCTCCTTTAACAGAGATTGAAATTTCTAAAATAATAAAAGATTCAGGTTTTCCTGAAAACAGCTTGGAGATTGTAACTGGAAATTCGGAAATGATAGGCAATCTATTTTTAGAGAGCGAAAAGATATCGCTCATATCGTTTACAGGCTCATCAAAAGTCGGGCTTGAACTTGCAGGGAAGGCGGTGGCTAAAGGCAAAAAGGTTATAATGGAGCTTGGAGGAAGTGATGCTACAATAGTTCTTGAGGATGCAAATTTAGAAGCGGCAGCTCATGCTGTTACAATTGGAAGGTTTGACTATGCTGGCCAGTTCTGCAACGCAACTAAGAGAGTAATAGTTAGAGAAGAGGTTTATGAAGAATTTATTAAGCTTCTTGTTGAAAACGTTAAAAATCTTAAGGTCGGAGACCCGCTTTCAGAAGATACAGACATCGGACCTCTTATAAGCCACGATGCTGTAGAAAAAATGAAATCTTTTGTAGATGATGCAATCAAATCAAACGGAATGGTTATTTACCAGGCTCAAAAAATCCCAGATAAAGGCTTCTATTACCCACCTACTGTAATTGAAGCTCCATTGAGCGCAAAAGTTTGGAAAGAAGAAGTGTTTGGGCCGATTCTTCCTGTTATAAAGGTAAAAAGCGATGATGAGGCTATATTGATAGCTAACGGCACAGAATATGGGCTTGATGCTTCAATTTTTACAAAGGATCTTAACAGAGCATATAAACTGGCCTCAAAGATCAAAGCCGGCAGCGTTATAATAAACGATACAACACGGGTTAGGTTTGACAACCTGCCCTTTGGGGGAGTTAAAAAGAGCGGTATCGGAAGAGAAGGTGTAAAATATACAATGATTGAAATGAGCGAAACAAAGATAATAGCTTATAACTTGGGTTGATTTTTTCAGAAATAGAATTACTATTTTTTATAATTTTATAAAATATCATAATATATTATATCAGTAAATTGACATATTTTTAAAAGAAAAACTCATAATATATCGTAAACAAAATTATAGCAATGGAAGTCTTAGAATTTATTTCAAAGCTGCCTAAGGCAGAGCTCCACCTTCATCTTGAAGGAACCCTCGAGCCAGAAATGATGCTCGAGAAGGCAAAAAAGAACGGAATAAAGCTGCCGTACAGCAGCATAGAGGATGTCAGAAAGGCATACCGCTTTAAAGACCTTCAATCATTTCTTGACCTTTACTACTTAGGTGTTAGCTCACTTGTGGATGAGCAGGACTTCTTCGACCTAGCGTACGCTTACTTTAAGAAGGCTTCCTCGCAGAACGTGAAAAGGGCTGAAGTGTTCTTTGATCCCCAGGCTCACACTAGAAGGGGAATTGACTTTGGAACGGTCATCAAGGGCATACACAGGGCGGCTGAGAAGGCAGAGGATGAGCTGAAAATATCTGTCGGGATAATAATGAGCTTCCTGAGGGACATGCCTGAAAACTCTGCAGAAGAGACTCTTGAACAGGCTCTGCAGTATAAAAAATGGATAATTGGGGTTGGGCTTGATTCAAAGGAGCTTGGGAATCCCCCTTCAAAGTTTGAGAATGTTTTCAGGAGGGCAAGGGAAGAAGGGTTCATAGCTGTTGCCCATGCAGGAGAAGAAGCCCCTGCTGAATACATATGGGAAGCCATAAAGCTGTTAAAGGTATCACGGATAGATCACGGATACCACATGTTTGAAGATGAAAATCTGGTTAATTTTGTTGCAAGCAACAAAATACCTGTAACGATGTGCCCTCTGGCGAGCGTTAGCGTTGAATATTTTAAGAACATTAATGAAGTGCCAGTTAGAAAAGCCCTTAACAGAGGTATAATAGTATCCGTCAATTCGGATGATCCAGCATACTTTGGCGGATACATAAACGAGAATTACAGTGCAGTAGCAGAAGCGCTTAATTTAAGCGTTCCAGAAATAATAAGCATAGCTAAAAATTCCTTCATTTCATCATTTTGGGTTCCAGAAAAAAAGGAAGAATATTTGAAAATTCTAGATAAAAGCTGAACCTTATTATTGTTTATATCTAAGTAATGATCACATGTGATTTATGGAAAAGTATATAGAAGAATTTTTGAAAAAACATGACATTTGTCGTCTAGCCACAGCAGGAAATGATTGCATGCCTCACGTTGTTCCAGTATCATACATCTATTATGACGAAAAAATATACATAAGCACAGATTTTGGAACTAAAAAGCTAAAAAACATAAAAGAAAATCCAAAAGCGGCAGTCGTGGTAGACGATGTGAACCCAAATAAAGGTATTCTTGTGTGGGGAATGGTAAAGCTCATAGAAAAAGGGCAAGAATACAAAAAAATTTATGAGCTTTTTTATAAAAAGTTCCCTTGGGTTAGGGCAAATCCATGGAAAGAAGGAGAAGCGCCTTTCATTGAAATAGAGCCGATAGGGTCCGCCAGCTGGGGATTAAGAACATCTCTTTGACAGTTATTTTTGTTGAAAAGATTTTTAGAATAGAACGTATTAAGTTAAAGCGGCTCTTTATATTATTTTATTATTTAGGTTGGTTTTTAAGGCTAAGTTAACTTTAGTATTATTAACATTGTGGTTTTAGCTTTTTATTAAAACTTAATAATCAATGCCGATGCTTAAAGCTGCATTTTTATTTAAATCTTAAAAATTACAAAACATTTGTATAATTCTTATAAATTTTTTAGCCATTCGTTTAGTAAAATTTAATAACACGGCTCTTCTAAACAGTGTTAGCTATGGTCAGCGATAGTAAAGAAAAAATTGATGTTGCCAGGCGTGATTTTTTAAAAATTACAGGCAGCGCGATAGTTGCTGCGGGTGCTGTTTATGCAATAGGTGCGGCCGAGGGCAGGTTTTCATTTAATCTTTTGGCTTTGCAGACTGATTATGAACAGCCCTTACCAGGTTATTCATACACTTATTCTCCAACTATGTGCGGGATATGTTCTTCAGTATGTGATGCATTAGTTTATGTAGAACAGAAAGGAGATTATATAAGAGCTTTAGAAATAGACGGAAATCCAAATTCTTCATTAAATTTTGGTAAGCTTTGTGCTAGGGGCAGAAGCGGAACAATGATAACTTATAACAAAGATAGGATAAAGAAACCGCTTATTAGGACCGGCCCAAAGGGCACATGGGCTTTTAAAGAGGCTACTTGGGATGAAGCTATAAGTTATATAAAGCAGAAGATGCAGGAGCTAAATGTTCAGCCATGGGAAATAGCGATGGGGGGTGGCGCTATCCCGTGCGCAAATTACAGACCAGAGCTTATACCGTTCATGATGGCTTCGCAGATTCCAAACATGGCAGGTAGCCCGATGCAACCTTGTCTTTTTGGGGAACAGCTAGGGATAAACCTTACTGTTGGTAGCTTTGATGCGCACGGGCTTGACTTGGTTGACGACTTTGAATACTCTCCAGTAATAGTTCTCTGGGGCAGTAATGGAAACCCGGCCGGTGTGTTTGTTAATAAAGGCGCTAGGTTTGGAAAGGGCCTTGAAAATGGAGCCTATGTTATAGTTATCGATCCTCGTGTAAGTGAAGCGGCATCGAAGGCAGATCTGTGGATTCCCGCAAAGCCTGGCAGTGATCTGGCTTTAGCCATGGGGCTCATAAAATATTTAATAGAAAACAGCTACTATGATGACAACTTTGTAAGGTATTATACAGACTCACCGTTCTTGGGATATGAAGAAAACGGGGTCATACATCCATACGTTTCAACTTATGCAGATGGGACAGTTAAGGCCTTTAAGGTTTATGATGAAATTTCAGGACAGATAGTTGATGTTCCGCCTTACACAAACACCAACGCTTACACCGTTGATGGAAAGAGGATAATACCTGCACTGCACGTCGCAGGCCTGCAAACCCCAGATGGAAAAACGCTCAAAACTTTCTTTATGTTTCTTTCTGATCGTGTTTCCAGCTTCAGCATAGCTTACGTATCAAAGCTTGCAGATGTAGATAGCTCCCTTATAGAACAATTCTATAATAAGGTTGCAACGGCATCTCCGGTAGAAATAGGGACAGGGCTAAGAGGTTCTCAGGGCAGCTATACAACTCAGTGGAGAAGGGCCACAGCTATAATAATGGCGCTAAAAGGCAGCATAGACGTCAGAGGAGGATGGTTGTACAGCGGTGCATGGAGGGAGTCAGCTTATCAGTTATATCAGGCATATAATTCAGCCGTAAACTCCGGCCAGATAAAGCCAGGAATATTAATCCAGAGACCGGACGTTTTGATGTCAGTGCCTGTTATGAACCTGCCGGGCCAGATGATGGAATATGTCGCTACAGCTCTTGTGTTTAACAACCCGAACTTCTGGCAACACGGTCATCCTTCGGTAGCGGCAGCATATAATTCAACCTTAATTTCACAGGGCTTAAAGCCAGCAGCCGCGTATTCTCTTTTCCCCGATACAGGTATATATGAAGCTATTAACAACAAGGTTCAGTGGAACAATCAACCATATAATATAAAAATGGTAATGACATGCTGCGTAAATCCCGCCAAGGATATGCAGGAATCAGAGTGGAAAGAGATTCTTAGCAACACCTTTGTTGTCATGATAGATGTCTTACCAACTGATACAACCCTTTATGCAGACGTAATACTGCCTGATGCGACTTACATAGAAAGGGATGAGCCGATAACAGACAGAGGAGCCACACCAGATTCCGGTTATAGAAAGAGGTGGCAGGCCGTTCCCCGCGTTTATCCATACGCTATACCTGAGCTAGACACTTTCGTTTTGCTATCTTATGAGCTAGGTTTCTTTAATGAGTACATAACAGCAATGGCTAATGCGCTCGGTCTTCCTGCGGATCAGCTTATCGCTGCCATGCAGAAGGAAATGCAGCCTTATCTAAGTCAGCTTGAGTCTACGGGCACCTATCCAGTTTGGGGAGAATTCACGGGTAAAGCTTTCAGCGATGTCCAAAGTGCCATTATTGCGTCAAAACTGAACGTAGAGCCTGAAGATGTCATGAACCAGCTCAAGACTCAGGGCGTTATAACAGTTAACACTTGGGACGATTACGTACAAAATAAAATGAGGGTCCCATGGGACATACCTGTGGGGCTTCCAACTGGAAGGATAGAGGTTTATTCAACCATACTTTATTATTATGTTGTTAAAAATTTCGGCTATGATCCTACATGGGATCCACTTATCCAGTACGTGCCCCCTGACTGGAATGCTGGATACGCGGTTAGCCCAGGCACCTATCAGCAGCCTTCAGCTCCGTATAATGATCCGTCATTTGTGCCAAAGCCTCCAGAGTTCTTCCACGTAGAATACAAAGTACCGCAGATAGCATATATATATACAGCAGATATACCAGTGCTCTACGCTTTGACTTCGAACGGCTATCATAAAAACATACTCCAGTACATATGGATGAACAAGGACGTAGCGCAGAGCATGGGTTTAAACGAAGGGGACTGGATAGTTGTAACGAACAACATAACCGGCGCACAGATCGCAGCTAGAGTGCATCTCACTGAAATGATAAGACCTGATACGATAGGGGTGCCTATGCCTTGGGGACAGTCAAATCCAGCTCAGAGCTATTCTATAAATTCTTTAGATAGTTTCGGCAACAAGGCGGTGACAGAAATATGGACAAAGAGCTATGATCCGCTTACTGGTCACAGGATGATACAGCAGTTCACAGTAAATGTTAGAAAAGCAACTGCTTCAGAGATAAGCGAGTTTACAGCCGTCGCAGGAGCATCTACAAAGCTGCCTTCACAGGAAAGCACAACTCCAAATTATACTAACTCCAGTGAGGGAGGTGCTTAGAAAAAATGAGCCAGCAAACTCCTTATCAAGGCTTTGGTAATACAGGGGAGTGCAAACACTGGGGAATGGTAATAAAGGTTGATCAGTGCATGGGTTGTGATGCTTGCGTTGCCGCATGCACTCTTGAGAACCAGACACCTTTCTGGAATGAACTGTGGAGAACGCACGTTGAAGATTATGAGTTAGGAGATTATCCAAACTCACAAAGGGTCTTTTTGCCAAGGCTTTGCATGCAGTGTGAAAACCCACCTTGTTATTATGTTTGCCCAACCGGAGCTACCCAGATAGTTGACGGCGGAATAGTTGTTGTTGATGAATATAAATGCATAGGCTGTCAGTACTGCGTTGAAGCCTGTCCATTTGGAGCCAGGTATATGTACACTTACGAAGATATTCAGAAAGCTAAAGAATATTATGGAGAAAATGCAATACACGTAGTGCCTCACGTTGACAAATGCACGTTCTGCTATGGCACGGCTCCAGATAACACTAACACGCCAGCTTGCGTAAGAACATGCGTAGGAGGTGCAAGGGTGTTCGGATGTCTTGACGATCCTAACAGCGAAGTATCAATACTGTTTAACACAGGGCAGGCAGTCCAGATAAATCCTGAGCTCGGCGTGGGGTCTAAGGTAAGGTACGTTTTTGGAAAACAACAGGGCAGGTACGTTGAAAACGGAGGTGAAGAATAGGATGAACACGGGAAAGAAAGTAACTATAGCGGTGATTTCTATAGTTCTTATACTTCTTGCACTTGGCATGGCATATTACGGCTATAAGCTTGATCAGGTAGAAGAGCAGGTCTTTGACGTGCCCTGGGGGCTTGATGTTGTTGGATATACATTCTTTGCACTGATGGCAACAGGATCGAGCATAGTCAACAGCGTGTACACAATTTTCGGTTATAACGGACCAAATGGAGAATACAGGAAGATAATAAAATACGGCGTATGGTTCTCTCTATCGACTATATTTTCAGCATGGCTGCTCGTGCTATTAGGCATATACAAGCCGTTTGACTTTTACTATATACTGTTGTTCTTCAGGATGTCTTCAAGAATAGCTTGGATGGCAGCCTTCTACACTTTCTTTGCCCTTATGCTTGTAATAGAGCTTCTTTATATGATACTGGTGGAGTCATGGGATCTGCTTAAGAGGATAAAGTACCTTGAGCTTGCTATAGCTATTCTTGTATTGATAGCCACCATCGCAGTTCACAGCAACCTCGGTGAAGTTTTTGGGAGCCTAATTTCAATGCCTGCGTGGTACGGTTCTTGGTTAGCTCTTTACTTTATAATGAGCGCTATAATGCTAGGAGCGGCAGGGCAATCTCTTTTCATATATGTAGTGAAACACAAAGATAACAACTTGAAGGCTTTCATGAGCCGTTATTACAGCGAAGTTTACTTGATATCAATACCGGTTTATCTAATGTACCTAACATGGATCATAATATCGGCCTGGTACAGCAGAGAAACCATATGGCCTGTATATCAGACGCTTCTCTTTGGAAGCGAAGCTCCAATATTCTGGGGAATTGAAATGGTGATCGGGATATTCATACCTATAGCACTTTCAGTTTATGGATATATGAAAAAGAGCTCATGGGCAGCCATAACAGCAGCAGTTCTTTTAATAATAGGCGGTTTTATGAGCAAATACTCTTTAATTGTGCTGCCGCAGGAGCTTAGGCCTTACGTCTGGCTTACGTTGCAGATATCGCACTTCTCATATTTCCCGCCAACAGGGCTTCTGATGATGTTTATAGGGGCGTGCATTCTCTGGCCTAGCTTGTATGCGCTTGGAGCTCTCATATTCCCTCTAGAAGAAGGAGAAAAGGCAAAACACTTCTGGATATTTAAGTGAAATAAATGGCTTTTTCTGATTCTTTTATCCAATCATCTAAAAATAAAATAGGCGTTCTCAAACACGGTTGCGAGCACAATCCTTCAGGAGAAGTAAAAACGTGCGATTCAGCGGAGCTTGCCGATTTTATAAAAAAACTTAATGTAAAAGGGTTGATTATTGTAGGAATCTATGACGAAGCTCACTTAAAGCTTTACAAGGAAGCAGCGTTAAAAGCCGGTTTAAACCCGCTACTTCTACGGGTTGTAGACTATAGGTGGGGAGAAGAAGCTGTAGGGCAGAACGCTTCTTTGCTTGAGCATAACTGGTTAGCTGATAAAGCTCAGGAAGTAGACATTACGTTGCCACTTAGCAGGAGGGAAGTGATAAGGGGGGCGATAAAGATAGGCAAGGACAGGCTCGATAAGCCAGTTTACGTTCCTGATTACTGTGGCTATCTTTTTAGAGAATGCACCGTTTGTCAGGATTCTTGTCCATATAATGCAATTACAACTGACAAAAAGAGCGGAGTTGTCATAAATTATGATAAATGCACAGCATGCGGCTTGTGCGTTGCTTCTTGTCCAGAAAGCGCTTTGCAGTTTCCATCAGTTACACAGCGTTCGATATTTGATCTCTCAACTATAAAGGGGAACAAGACTATCTCGTGCTATAAGGACGCCGGAAACTCAATAAAGTTGCCCTGCATAGCAATGCTTTCTGTCGAGGACCTTTTAGCTCTTAGAAGCTCAGGGGAATTGAACCTAAAGTGCGTTGGTTGCGAGCTTGAAAAAAATCTCGATAAGCTAAAGCATGATATAAAGAGCGTTAATTCAGCTGTTGGAGGAATAAAGCTTGAAGTAAAAGGAAAAATAGAGGAATCAGCAAAGCCTTTACCGTTTACGATAAGCCTTGATAATGTTGAGAAACGTTCGGATGTAAATAAGAGAGTTTCAGAAAAAAGGCTCAAAGATATTCTATCCTTTGATGTAACAGTTGATGATTCATGCACTTTATGTGAAGCATGCGCAAAGTGGTGTCCAGTTTCCGCTTTAAAGATCGAAAATATAGAAGGCCAAGAAGCGCTAACGTTTGATCCAGAACCCTGTATCGGCTGCAATGTATGTATAAACGTATGTCCTGTGTCTTTAAACAACGGGCTTGGAAAGGCTATTAATGTGAATAGAGGTAAGAGCGAAAAGAAGGTGCTGGCAAAAGATTATGTGGTAAAGTGCAGAGTTTGTGGGGCTCCTGTAGGTTCAAGGAGATCGCTAAATCACATAAAAGAAGTAATGAAAAAACAAGGAATGGAGGTTGATGATGAATGGCTTGAGCTATGCCCAAAGCACAGGTCTGAATATGCCGCAAAAAAGCTTTTAGGACCAAATTCACAGTTTAAACCGAGGCAGCGCTAAAAATGACTGAATACAGATCTGTATCAGCAGATTACAGGTTGTTTTCATACCTTTTACTCGGGCCAAGGTATAAGCAGAATTTGAAAGAATTCTTAGATTATGTCAAAGACAGGCAATATTATGAGGAAATAAAGAGAATTTATGAAATGCTTGAAAGTCAAGACATTGACAAGCTACTAACCGAATATACTTCATGCTTCGTTAACGATTTTAGAGAGTTAAAGTGTCCTCCGTATGAATCATGGTATGCGCAAAAAACTATTTATGGAAACGTGGTGGAGAAGCTTATGGCAAATTACCTAAAATATGGTCTAAACGTTCAAAAGGAATTACCTGATCACGTTTCAACAGAAATGGAGTTTGCATCGTTTCTTTATTTTGTATCGCTTGATAAAGAAGGAGATGAATTTGTAAGCTCCCATATACTAAGATGGGTTCCTAAGCTAGCAAAAGATATAGTGGAGAATGCCAAAGGGAATTATACCAAGCTCATAGGGATCGCATTAGAAAAGTTCATGGATAACGAACGCGAGAGAATTTTAAAACCAAATACTAGCGATAAATTATAGAATATCTCTATAATTCTTTAAAAAGGTCTTAAAACGGAATTCGATTAAAACTTATAAGGAATCCAAGAGGAGTTTTCTTATGGATTATGATTTCTCAGTGAGAGCCGAGTACGCTTACGTTTCTCCTCCAGGCATTGACGAAAGGCTTATAGAAGAAATTTCGAGGCAAAAAAACGATCCTGGTTGGGTTGAGGATATCAGAAAAAAGGCATTAAAAGAATTTTTGGAATCGCCAATGCCAAGGTGGGGGCCAGATCTGAGGGGTTTAAACCTTAACAATCTTATATATTATATAAAGCCTTTGAGCAAGAGGGCTTCTTCTTGGGAAGAGCTGCCCCCTTCTATAAGAGAAACTTTTGAACGGTTAGGCGTGCCAGAAGCCGAAAGAAAGTTTTTAGCTGGAGTTGGAGCCCAGTTTGAATCAGAAATGGTTTATCATAATATTAAAAAAGAGCTTGAGACTCAGGGCATAATATTTGCAGCTATGGACGAAGCGGTGAAAGAATATCCAGATCTTGTAAGGCCTTACTTTGGAAAAGTTGTGCCAATCGGGGACAACAAATTTTCAGCTTTAACTTATGCTGTATGGGGAGGAGGAAGTTTTCTCTATGTTCCAAAGGGCGTTAGGCTTGAAAAGCCTGTATATGCATACTACAGAATGAATAGCTCCAACGAAGGGACTTTTGACAGGACCCTCATAGTAGCGGAGGAAGACAGTTACGTTCACTATATAGAAAACTGCACCGCTCCCAGATATTCTGAAGCATCCCTGCACTCAGGAGTTGTTGAAGTTGTTGTGAAAAAAGGCGCCAAAGTAAGGTACACCTCAATACAGAACTGGTCTAAAAACGTTTACAACCTAGTGACTGAAAGGGCAAGGGTATATGAAAATGGTAGGATGGAATGGGTTGGCGGAAATGTGGGAAGCGCGGTAACAATGGCTTATCCAGCTTCATATCTTGTTGGGAAAGGGGCCAGCACACATATCCTTTCCCTAAGCATGGCTTCAGGAAATCAAGAAATAGACTCTGGGGGAAAGGCCTACCATATAGCTCAGGATACGTCTTCTGTTATACAGTCAAAAAGCGTTTCAATGAACGGCGGAAAATCGACCTACAGAGGAATAGTGTACGTGTCTAACGGCGCAAAGAATTCAAAATCTTATGTGAGTTGCGATTCTCTGATAGTCGATGAAAAATCTATTGCTTATACCTATCCGTATGAAGTTGTTAAATCCACAGACGCTTCAGTAGTTCATGAGGCAACAGCAGGTAAAATAAACAAGCAGGCTCTCTTTTACCTTCAGAGCAGGGGGTTAAAGGAGTCACAGGCAACAGCTCTTATAATATCTGGTTATTTAGAGGATTTTGAAAAGCAGATACCGGCTGATTTTGCAGTTGAGCTCAACAGGCTGATCGAACTAGAACTAACTGAAAAGGTAGGTTAATTTTAAAAAATAAAATAAAAACGTTTAAGATTGCTGTGCCTGGATGGTTACTGAAAAGCTTATCCCGTAAGCGCTGTCTTGACCATCAACATCATATGCCCTGAGCGTATAGGTGCCCGGTTTAAGCTTAAACGGAACCTGAAGCAAAACGCTTGCGTTCTGTCCAAGCGGGACAACTAGAGCAAACTTGTCAGATTTTACAGGATGTAAAGGATACTCGTTGTGTATATGGCTTTGCGGAATGCTTCCAAGCTGCTGCGCGTTCCACTGATACACCACTGTCCCGTTCTGGGAGATAAGCTGGAGGAGAACTATGAAGCCGCCGTATGTATCTGGGCCGTCAATCCTCGCAATCTGAAGCACAACAGTTCCGTTTGTGAAAACCTTAGACCCGTTAAGCACGTATGCGGGAGTTTTTGAATAATTATGAAGGTTCGTGAAACCACTAAAGAAGTACTGGTAGGTTACGAAAGTATAACCCGTTGCTATTATCAGCCCAATTATTAAAAGAGCGACAAACTTTTGCATTTTCATCACCACAGCGGTATGTTCCACCTGCCTATCTTGAGGCCGTTAGGGTACTTCTTTAATAGGAACTGATCTATTGATAGCCACTTGCTTCCTGCAAATGTAAATACTAGCGCAGCAGCGCCTTCTACAGCCGCTATCTGCCACTCATCTAAGCACGTGGTACCTATCCATCCAGCACCTAGCCCGATGCCCCATGCAAGGAGCGCAATGACTAAGCCTGAAAGTCTGCTCATGAATCCAAGCATCAAAAATAGTCCGAAAACTCCTTCGAGGATTGTCCAGATGACCAAAAAATCAAACAGGAGGGTAGGATGAAGAAGAGTATATTGAAGTATACCTCCAATAAAAAGTGAATGTGGTATGAACGTTATAAGTTTTCCACCTACGTATAAAGGAGAGCTCGGGTTCATCTTTGCAGGGACGTTCCAGACTCTTCTGAGCATGGCAGAAAAGTAAAGCCAACCAAGAGTTATCCTCATTATAGGAAGTGCCATCTGTGCTTGATCTACGTTATGATTTTGCATCCTGTTCACCTATTAGATTATAAGATTAGAGGATAAAAGTATTTCTAGAATATCATTCTAAAATTAGAACAATTTATCCAAATATAGTTAAAGCGTTTCATTAAGTTATACGATAAACGTTAAAAATCGCTGTTAATTTTTGTCGTTTTATAGTAAATTTTATCTGAGAATTTAACTTCGATAAGTTGCTTAGACTCGAGGAGCTTTTCTAAAGTTCTCCAGCTTTCGTTGTCCTTTTTAAGTATCTGCAAAACGGCATCCTTGCTCAAAGGATGCACAACCGCGGCAGAAAGTATATCTTTCTCAGCGTTACCAGTATACCCAAATTCCCCTTTTTCTGGAAAATCCAGCGGGAATACTTTATTGCCAAGTATTTCGTTAAAACGCGTTAGAAAGTATAAAACGGTACCCCTTTCTGGAGGCCCTGCCCACTCTTCAGCCGGAGGCCTAGTAGGTACTGCAACATATGCTTTATTTAAACCGTGAACATTTGAAAGGAAGGAAGCTATCTTTCCTGCTTCATCACCGTAATTTATTCTAGCGACCAGCATGGTTTCTGATACGAGAGTTCCGTTGAACCCATCTGAAAAATTTAGAATGCCTTCCAAGATATTCTCAAGCGAAAGCTTGTTGCTAGGTCTGTCAACAATCCTCCAGATGTTTTCAGAAACCGCGTCAATTTTAAAAGAAACAAAATCTGCTTCGGACAGCTCGTCTCTTACTTTTTTATCCCATAAGAGAGAGGAATTTGTTATGACAGCAACCTTTTTTCCTAAGGTTTTTATCAGCTCTATTTCTTTACCTAAGTTTATATCCAAGGTTGGTTCCCCATCTGGTACAAATGTTATGAAATCAACTTTTTCCCCTTTTGCTTCAACCGCTTTAAGTCTTCTGTGTACAGATTCAAAAACTATGTACGGATCGTAAAACGACCTTCTTTCAGTTTCAAGCAATAAACTCTTACCCACTTGACAATAAACGCAGCTATAAGAACAGTGCTTTAAAGGAATGTTGTTTACACCCAAACTTGAGCCAAGCCTTCTTGAAGGTACTGGGCCGAAGGCTATATCGATTGCATTTTGCATAAAGATCTTTATGCAAACGCGGTTTTAACTCTATAGGGGTTTAAGAAAACTGGAGTGTCCTTATATTAAAAATATAAACGATTTCATTATAAAGCTCAGGTTGTGTAACGTAGGTGACGGTTTATGAATGAAGGCTTAATGATTATGGTTGCAAGCCGCTTTAAATGAAGCTAGAGGCGCCAAAACAATAAGGGCAGTATAGTTTATGTGTAATAATGAATGATTTAGAAGAGTTTGTTTTTAAGGTACGTAAAATTAAAGTTATATACTAAAGCTCATTTTCATTTTTTGATGAAAAAATATCTGCCGCTTATGGTCAACGTTCGCAATAAAGACGTCATAATATTTGGTGGCGGTAAAGTCGCGCTAAGAAAAGCTAAGAAGCTATTAGATCTAGGCGCTAGGGTTAGTGTTGTTTCAAATAGCTTTAAGAAAGAGTTTGATCGGATTAATGTTGAGAAATCTTATTTAAAAGAAAAACGGCAATTAAGTGCTCTATTAAAAGGTAAAGTGCTGGCCATAGCAGCCACGAATGATAAAGAATTTAACCTTAAAGTAAAAGAAGAATCAGAAAAGCTTGGCATAATGTGTAACGTTGTTGATTTTCGGGGCTCTGACGTTATTTTTCCAGCCGTATTTAAAAAAGGTGATGTAATTGTAGCCGTATCATCTTCAGGAAACCTGCCTTATTTTTCTGAGTTTTTAGCGCGCAAGATGGGGGAAATGATAAAACCTTACTTAGAAGCTTATCCTGCATTAAAAAGGGTTAGGAAGAGCCTGAAAGGGGTGGGTCCAAGCAAAAAGAAAAAGATTCAGGAAGAATTGCTAAATAATTACCTTGAGTTGTTGAGATCCGGGCAATCAAAACTCATAGAAGAGAAAGTCGATGAACTTTTAAGGATGTTCTATAATCATGTGTAATATTATTTATAAAAAAAGTCGGCAAAATCTGAAATGTAATGTATGCAATGTATTATATAATTTTCGCACTTCTGCCCTACTTTGTTGTTATAGTATTTATCTTGGGAGTCATATACAGGTGCCTGAGCTGGGTCAATGCAAAAGGACTGACCGGTCTTTATAACGTGAACCTAGGGCTTTACGAGCACAATTTCTTTACAACCAGTAAAGATGTATTGAAACGCGTATTCTTATTTTATACTTTGCCAGGGAAAGACAAGGATAACACGCTCTTTGCTGGAAGCTTTATGTTCCACTGGGGCATCTGGATAGTTTTGTTCGGTCACTTGGGCATCATACTTCCCGAAAAGGTGCTTTCGGAATATTTTGGAATTACACCTGCGGTGCATCACGCGCTTGCCCTTTATCTAGGAGGAGCAGGAGGCTTAATGGCGCTCGCTGGGCTTCTTATTCTGATATACCGAAGATTTGCAGGGTCATCTGCAGAGCTTAAAATTGTTAATTCTTATAAAATAAAGATCCCTGTAAACAAGTTCAGCTACATAGACGATTTCTTTGCAGATTTTATATTGCTCGCGATAATAGTCCTCGGGCTCATACAGACCCTTGGGATTTCGCCTTTCTACCCAAGCTACATACAGTCCGTTTCTATGTGGATGTACTCGCTTCTAACTTTTCATCCAGAGATATCTTACATCGTTTCTGCGCCAATACTTCAGGCGCATGCGGTACTCGCAATGATACTTATAGCTTACTTCCCTTGGGGAAAGCTCATTCATCCTTTTTCATATCTATTCATGCCAACAATTTCTCGGCCTTCCATAAAGGTTGAGTACAGAGGTGAAAAGCAGTAATGTCCTATGGGAAAGTATTCAAAGAAAGGCCGTTCAATTATGGGGACGTTTCTAATTTTGTCCATTATACGGCAGATGAGACCCTTTTAAATTCGCTGAACGAAAAAATTGGTATAAAGAAAGCGGAAGATAAAGTACAGTATTTTAAAAAAAGGCTCATAGAAGAATATAATAAGAACTGGAACGTTAAGATGGCTATAGACGTTTGTGTTCACTGTGGAGCATGCTTAGAAGCATGTCCAACATACATAACCAGCGGAGACATACTTAACTCGCCTCTTGGAAGGGCAGAGCTGATAAGGGCTGTTGTAAAAGGAGAAAAGCCTTCGGGAAAGATATTTGGTAGAGTGGCTGGCGCTGTAAAGAAATTAGATGAATCCTACATAAAAAAAGTATACACCTACTACTGGCTCTGTCTAATCTGCAGAAGGTGCGCTTACGTCTGCCCTTTTGGTGTTGATCAGACAGACGTTACAAGGACAGTCAGGTCCATACTTTATGAAATCGGTATGGCTTCTAGATTCACAGCCTTGACAATAGATGCTCACTGGAAGAGCGGCAACAACATGAATCTTAACCGCAAGGCAATAGTTCCTATAGTCGAATTTGTAAAGAACGAAATAAAAGAAGAAAAAGGCGTAGATGTTAAAGTAAAGATTGACGAGAAGGCTTATGCCCTCCTGCTTCCATCTTCGGCTGACCTGTACATGAATCTTGAGACGTTAAAAGGTTACTTTTTATTTCTTAACGTATATGGAATAGATTTTACAATAAGCACAGAGGCTACAGAAACCGCTAACTTTGGGCTTTTTCTTCATCCAAAGCATATGCAGGGGCTTGCGCAGAAATATGTCAGCGCGGCTGAAAAGCTTGGGGTGAAGCTGGTCATAGCCGGTGAGTGCGGTCACGCATGGAGGGTTCACAAAAACTACACAATGCCGGAGCTGAAGAAAAAAGGAATAGAGCTGGTTCACGTTCACCATCTGGTATATAGGGCTATCCAGGAAGGAAAGATAAAGCTGGATCCAAACAAAAATGGGGACACAGTTTACACTTACCAGGACCCATGCCAGTATGCAAGGGGAGGGGATCTAACAGAAGAACCGAGGTTCATAATGAATCACGTGGCAAAAAAATGGGTAGATCCCGAGCACAGAAAAGAATACACGTGGTGCTGTGGAGGACAGGGAGGGAACCTTGCAGATGAGGTTGTACCTCTAGCCACGCAGTATGCGAGGCTCTGGTATGAAGAAGCTCTTAAAAGTGGAGCAAGCTGGGTCATAAGGCCATGCTCAATATGCAAAGCCCAGCTCAGCCACGTGGTGCCATACCTAAACAGAATGTATGGGAAAGAGATAGAGTATTCCGGACTTATGGATCTTGTTTACAGAGCTCTGGTGGTTAACAATGGATAAAGTTGCTTTTCTGTCAACGATCCCTCCAGCTGACATTGCGAGGACAG
>CAYFFZ010000017.1:0-19558 GCA_964342655.1 uncultured Nitrososphaerales archaeon | reverse complement strand
CTCAAAAAGTTTAGGGTTTCTTAAAACGGCTGCCGGATGATAGTCAACCAGCACTTTAGCTCCCATAAACTCGTAATCCTTCTCTATTGCTATTTTGATTCTCTCTTCTCCTGTAAAAAATTTGCTAGCTGTAGAGCCCAGCGCAATTATAATCTTTGGTTTTAATGTCCGTATTTCTGTTAAAAGAAACTTCGAACAAGCTTCTATTTCGTCTTTTTTTGGCTTCCTGTTGTTAGGGGGTCTATGCTTAACGACGTTAGTTATATAAACTTCATTTAAACCGTTAGAAGCTAATGCGTTCCTTAGAAGCTTTCCTGCTCTGCCTACAAACGGTCTGCCAGTTTTGTCTTCCTCGGCCCCGGGCGCTTCTCCGACCACCATAATCTTTGCGTTTTTATTTCCATCACCAAGAACGGGCTGCTTTGCATATTTCCAAAGCTCGCATCTTCTGCAGTTCCTGATTTCTTCATAAATTCCTTCCAGCTCCATTATACTTCAGTTTCAAAAAGATCTTTAGCTATTAAAGTTTCCCTAAAGATCTTTAGCGCTTCTGCTTTCAGCTTTGCAGTCTGGTTTGAAAGAGCTGGAGGTATATGAGTCAAAAGTAACTTTTTAGCCTTTGCCTGCAATGCGTCGATAGCCGCTTGTCTGCCCGAGCTGTGGCCAACTTTATTCAGATAATCTTCGTTTTCTGAGAGGCCTGATGACTCATGTATCAACATGGACGCTTTTTTGCATAATTCGACTATCCTTTCTGATGGAGCTGTATCACCCGTATAACACAAAGGACCGATTCTGTATGCTATGTTGGTTATTGTATGCTCTCCTTTTTCAGTGTTGACTTCAAAGTTTTCTATTTTTATGCTTTCGCCGGGTTCAATTTCCCTGTATTCAACATCAAACCTCATAAATGTCTTCGGCGTGTTTGCATACTTTATCAAAGAATCAAAAGATTCTTTAACACCCTTGGGTCCTATTACAGTAACAGGTTCAATTCTACCATTATAAGACATCCCCCAGAGAAAAGCTCCAATATCAAAAAAATGATCTCCATGAAGGTGAGTTATGAAAAAATATTTTATCTTGAGAGGGTTTCCGCCGTAGCGTAAAAAGTTCTTATAAGACCCAGGGCCCGCATCAATCACTATATTGGAGTTAATCAGATAAGAGGAGCAAGCCCGGTTAGCGCTTTCAGCTGAACCTCCACTGCCCAAAACCACAACTTTCATCATAAAGTGGTAAAATGACGGCAAAATTAAAGCTTACCATTAAAAACAATAAAACATCTTCATCTAAAATATTTGATTTTCATTTAAAGAGGGACTTATTAAACCTTTTGTAACCAAAACTATGTGAAACCTGGGTTACAACTTGTTTTAGTTACACTATTTAAAATAAAGCATAAAGACAAAAATCATTCATGAGCAATTTTCAAAGAAATTGGGAGAACAAAAAAGATGAGAGCTTAGGAGATAAAATAAAAACTGCTGTCAAACCTGATGAACCCCTTAAAAAGAAACTCGAACAGGCCATAAGGCTTTTACAGATACAGATATCAAAGCTTGACGGAACAGCAACGAAATTGAAAGAAAAAGACCAGAAGTACTTTGAAAAGGTTGTCACATACTTACAGAAACACGATAACGAAAGGGCAAACATCTATGCTACAGAACTAGCTGAGATAAGGAAGATGTACAAGATGCTTACTCAGGCCAAGCTGGCGCTAGAACAGATCTCTACAAGGCTGTCAACGGCAACGGAGCTTGGAGATGTGGTAGCCGTGCTAGATCCAGCAATGAAGGTCCTCTCTAGCGTAAGAAGGGGAGTAAGCGGTGTAATGCCGGCAGCTGAGGATGAGCTAGGAGAAATATCAACGCTATTGAACAACATAATGGTAGACGCAGGGCAAATATACAGCTCAGGAATAAACTTTGAACCAAACAATGATGAAGCCGAAAACATATTATCACAGGCATCTGCGGTTGCTGAAGCAAGGATGAAACAGACGCTTCCTGACATAAGCGGTTTAGGCTTGGGCACTGAAGGATCTAAGCAGTAAAGTTAACGCAAAAATCCTTTATCCACTCAAATTTTTTTGCAAGTATTATTTTGTTTTTGAAAGAACATATTTCATCTTTCAATTCATATAAATCTAGATAAACCCTGAGGCTTTGCATCTCCTCGGAAAAAATCTGAACGTTTTCCAAAAATTCATCATAACTCTTTATATCTACCAAACCAGGATTGACCCTTGGACCTCCTAGAATTAGGAGATTTTTGATAAAGTTAGGAGCTGATAAAGTGAACAAATTTGAAACAGTCGTTGAGCCTTCTACACCAAAAAGGTCTTCCATAACTTTCATCATCTTGCTAAGCCTTTTAGAAGCATTATGAAAATCCAAAAGATGTCCATTAGCTCTCTTAAAAGAATAGCCAAGGTCTGTGAGAACGAGCTTGTCCATGGCGGAGTGCATTCCTTTGATACCCGGGATCCTGGTTTCAGCTATCCTCAGCAAATTCTCTGTGTTTATATCATCAATCTGCAGCTTTGCCGTTTCTGACGCTGTCTCTATTATTCTGTTTTCAACATAAAGCGGAATTTTTTCTGGAAATTCCCTGTCTTTTATGGGTTTTATTTTAGCGGTTCTTGGACTCGAGTCATCGATCAGACCCTTAATTTTATCGATGTAATTCTGATTAAGCTGTGTGGGATCCAGTGTAAAGCAGCGATAACCGAGGTACTTAACAGCCCTCCTTTTGAGCTCGTTGATCTTTGGAAAAGAAAAACAGAAGGCCGCCTTACCGATAATATAGTCTACTCTAACATAAAAGGACGTTGTAATCCAGAAAGTTTTGTTAACCTGAACTTCATAATTCTCTCTGAGCTTATTAACAAAACCTTCAAAATAAGCTATCTGCGGCAGATTCCTGTCCAATTTAGACAATCCTCTTATATCTTTTTTACCAAGCTGTTTATATTTATTATTTATAAAAAGATAAAGGTATTAAGATGCCTGAGGAAACTGGAAAAACAAAGCTAAGAAAGCAGCTTGAAGCTGCTCTTTTAGCTTCGGGAAGGCCAGTTTATATAGAAGAGTTCGTTAAAATTTTAAAAGCGAAGCCCAAAGAAATAAAAGAAGAACTTGAATACTTAAAAAAGATTTATTCTGAAGACTCTGCTTTAGAGCTTGTGGAGTTTGAAGACAGTTTCATGATGAGAATAAAGCCCGAGCTCGTACCTATCGCTAAAAAGTTTTCAGAAAAACCTTTTTTGGGCAAATCCTTGGCTAAAACGCTTTCAATCATAGCTTATTATGGTCCTTTAAGCATCAAAGAGCTGAAGGAAAAAAGGGGAAGCGTAGTTTACTCACATATAAAGACGCTAGAAAAATTCAAGTTAGTAAAAAAACAGGAATCAGGAACAAAAAAAGTATATTTGGTAACCGAAGATTTTTTCAAGCTATTTAATGTACCTCAGGACAGAGATCAACTTAGAAAAGCTCTGTTCAGCAACCTCCAGCAGTTGGAGGAAAAGCAAAAACTTCCTTAACTCCATCAAGCACAGATTCATCAGGAGGATTTTCGCCGTTTATGATCACGATGACTTCTGAAGGGTTTACATTAAAAAGTTTTGAAAGTTTCTCTTTAAGGTCTTTTACGTTTGAAGCTTCGACATCTACGTAATCCGCTTTTGCGATTTCTCTAAATTTGGCAAAGACCCTAACTTTCACTTTCAATCTTAGTCGCCGCTTCTAAAATTTCTAACACGTTTTTATCAATATCATCCTGAAAAGGAGATCGAGAAATAGCAAGATACCACTCTTTCAGTTCTCCTATTTTCAACCCTTTTTTTCTGCCCCAAGCTATTAGATTAAGAGCTAACTTTTCCGAATAGTTAAGATTATCCATGGATACAATTTTGCCTTCTTTTATGAAAATCCTGAGCGCGTTTTCATCCAGCACGTTGCTTTATACTTAAAGATCGAATAAAAGCATTATGGACGATTAAATGATCTTTCCCTGATATCCAGCCCTTTTAAAAACCCCAGCAAACTCTCTTTTCCTGATGTGTGACCTTTAAGTGAAATCTTAAGAAAGTATTTTTCTGCATCGATTCCATCATTTGCTGCCCGAATAAGTTCAGCAAATGAAGCGGAGAACTCCCCTAAGACAGCACATCTGAGGAATTCTCTGCTTATCTGATTTGTCTTAAAAAGCGCCTTATTTATCGTTTCTTTTACGCGTTCAAAAAAGTAAGAACCCTTTAACGACGCCATCAATCCAATTAAAAAATCATCGCCGGAAGGCGTCATCCCTATTCCAAAACCTATTAGGCTTTCTATATAATACGAATCATAAAGGTTTACAGGTTTAAATTCCAAGAGCTTTCTGCATACCTTCTTCAACGCAGGAGCATAAAGCTCGCAAGAATAATTTTCATGGATAAACTTGTTTAGCTCATCATAGAAAGCTCTGTCAAACTTTTTCAAATACAAATCAGCGGTGGAAAATATTTTAGCATAAGAAAGGTCTAAATGATGATTGCCGATTTTGAGCTCACCTAAATAGTAATTTATGTGCTTGTGCTCTAGTTTTTTTAGTTCTGAAAAATTTTGCACGACTATTGAAGAAGGTTCGGGATCAACATTGTCTGAAATTAAAAACAAAGCTCCCTCGTCAGACGCATAGTCAATAATCTCTTCATTTTCATATACAAGTTCTGCCCTTAAAGGCCTGAGGCAAGAAGATTTTAAGGTTGCGAACGGTTCAGACTTTAGCTCCTCGGTCATTTTATCATTTAAAGTTCTTTGATAGCATTCAAAACCGAATTCATCCTTTCAGTATATTCAGCTGATGAAGTTATGTAGTTTCCAACCACAAACACATTTACGTTGGTGCCTTTGAATGCTTTTATCTTATCTGGGTTTAAGCCGCCTGCTACAGAAATTATGCTATCGCTTTTACCAAGCATTTTGAGCTTGTTGAGTAAAAGCTCAGCGCTTGTTGATCTTCTTTTTTGAACGTCTATTGGAACATGGAAAGAGAAAGCCTTTATTCCTAACTTTTGCAGTTCGTGCATCCTGTGCAGAGGATCTTCTATATTTATAAGGTCAACTTCTAGCAGCACACCTGTTTTTTCGGCTTCTTCCTTAGCTCCCTGTATTGTATCATTTGAGGCGCATCCTAAAACAGTAACTATGTCTGCACCGGCTTCACTCGCGAGCTTCACTTCCAGATCTCCCACGTCGGCAGATTTCATGTCAGCCAGGATGAGTGATTCTTTAGCGCTATTCTTTAACTCTTTTATTATTTCCGTGCCGTACCTTTTAATCAGAGGCGTTCCAGCTTCTACAACGCTAACATTAAGCGTACCAGCAACCGCGGCTATTCTGGTTGCAAGTTGTCTGTCTGGTAAATCAAGGGCAACCTGAAGATGCTTTCCGTCCTTTAATTTGAGATAAGCTTCTGTCTCCACATTCAGGATATATTAACTCTTTATAAAAACGTTGTTGAGCAGCGTATTTTTAAAAATTGAACCAAAAACCATAGCATGATGGTAAATATATAAATAAGTTAATAATAAAATAACTGAAATGGGGAAAAAGTTCACTATTGTGCTGAAGAATGAATACCGCGATTCTGTTTTCTTGATGAGAATAAACGATTTAGTTGAAAAGGCGGAAGGCGTTACAAGGGCTGCAGTCATGATGGGAACAGAAGCTAATAAAGATCTAATGAAGGAAGCAGGACTGTATACTGAAGAAGCCAAGGAAGCTGGTCCAAACGACCTTATAATAGTTGTAGAAGCTGAAAATGAAAAATTAGCACAGAAAGCTCTAGAATACGCCAAGAGCCTTGTTTATAAAACAGAAAAAGAGGAAAGAAAAGAGGAACAGAACTACATGAGCATACGCAGCGCCGTTTCTTTTGAACCTGATATAGACCTTGTGTTAGTTTCTACTCCGGGGGAGTACGCCTACAGGGAAGCCATGAGAGCTTTGCTGCTGAACAAACACGTCATGGTCTTTAGCAGCAACGTTCCCATAGAAAAGGAGAAATCACTTAAAAATTATGCGAAAAGCAAAGATCTGCTCGTTATGGGGCCTGATGCTGGTACGGCAATTATAGGCTCGGTGGGTCTGGGATTCTTTAACGTAGTTAAAGAAGGGCCTGTGGGTGTTGTTGGTGCCGCGGGAACCGGCATACAGGTAGTTACATCGCTTTTAGACCTTGCAGGTTCTGGTATAACAGCCGCTATTGGGACAGGTTCTAACGATGTCAAAGAAGCTATAGGAGGAATAACGCTGAAAACAGGAATAAACATGCTGTCCTCTCACTCAAAAACCAAGGTTATAACAGTAATTTCAAAGCCTCCTTCAGATAAGATAGTTAAAGAGACAGTTGAACTTCTGTCGAGAATCGGAAAGCCTGCAGTTATGAATTTTATAGGATACAATGGGAAAGACATAAGCGATTCTCTTAAGTTTGCTGATACTTTAGAAGATGCCGCACGCCTTTCATATAGCTTTGCTAATAGCGATAGTTTTAAGTTACCTGATTGGACTTCTGAAAGTGAAGTTAACAAAGCAAAAGAAAGGCTAAAAAAAGAGCAGGTTTACATAAGGGGTTTGTTCTCAGGAGGGACAATATGTTATGAAACCCAGTACTTGATGAGCAAAGAGGGGATAAAAACATATTCTAATGCGCCTCTCGATAAAAACTACGAAATAGGGGGTTTTGAACCTTCAAAGAAAGACACCGTTGTGGACATGGGAGCAGAAGAGTTTGTGAGGGGCGTTCCCCATCCGATGATAGATTTTAGGTTTAGAAAGGAGAGGCTTTTAAAAGAAGTTGAAGATAAAGAGGTGGCCGTGGTACTATTCGATATAGTTCTTGGCTACGGGGCGAACATGAACCCGGCAGCAGAAATGGTTGAAGCGATAAAAAAGGCAAGAAAGATCAACGAAAGGGTATCGTTTGTTGCATCTGTAATAGGTACTGAAAAAGACCCTCAGGGTTTAAATTCTCAGGTAGAGCAGCTGAAAAGTGCAGGCGTGCTAGTTTATCCATCAAGCACAAGAGCCACTAAGGTGGCTTTGAGGATAGCTAAGAGGTGATAGAAATGAGCAGCATTTTTGATAAAAAGGTAAAAGTTCTCAACGTAGGCTTGGATAGCTTTTATCAGGATCTTATCAAAGAAGGTGCGGACGCTGTAAAGGTTGACTGGAAGCCCCCTGGAGGAGGAGTGCCAAGGCTTTTAAAAGTGCTGGAAGCTTTGGAGACAGAAGAAACCGAGGAGGCTAACAAGAAAGCCGTTGAAGCTTTCACATCTTCAGACCCAGTACTCGTGGACATTAAGCTTGCAAAGGAAGTCATTCCAGAAATCACCAGCAAAAAATTTGGACATGCTGGACCTCCGATATCTTGGGAAAGGATGTCGGGGCCTCTAAAAGGCGCAGTGATAGGAGCGGCGATCTATGAAGGCCTTGCAAAAGACGAAAGACAAGTTGAAGAACTAGTAGCTTCAGGAGAATTGGGCTTCATTCCAAATCACGACGTTTCTGCAGTCGGGCCTATGGCAGGAGTCATATCACCAGAGATGCCGGTTTTTATTGTAAAAAACTCTAAGGGATCAAATACCGCTTACACTAACTTTAACGAAGGCGTAGGAAAAGTCCTGAGGTACGGAGCTTATTCTGCGGAAGTTATCGAAAGGTTAAGATGGATGAAAAACGTCCTCTTCCCTATACTGAAAGAAGCGCTCGAATCGCATGGTCCGTTGCCTCTCAGGCCGATAATGTCGCAAGCGCTGCAGATGGGTGATGAGCTGCACACAAGGAACAATGCAAGCACACTCCTCTTTCTTGCAGAATTGGGACCTTACATGCAAGGCAAAGGTTTTAGCAGAAGCGATATCTCGCAAAGCTATGAATTTATAGCAAAGAATCAGCTCTTCTTTTTAAACCTGGCAATGGCGGCTGGAAAGGTTATGATGGACTCGGCTTCAAACATAAAAAACAGCACTCTTGTAACAGTAATGTCAAGGAACGGGACAGATTTTGGAATAAAGGTCTCAGGATTGGGAAAAGAATGGTTTGTAGGTCCAGCTCCGGTGCCAAAGACTCTCTTCTTCCCTGGCTTTAAGGAAGGCGATGCAAATCCAGACATAGGAGACAGCGCTATAATGGAAACCAACGGTTTTGGAGCTTTTGCATCGGCCGCTTCCCCCGCGGTTGCTCAGGTAACCGGTGCATCAGTTAGTGAAGCCCTGAGGATAACAAGGTTGATGTACGAAATAACCATGATCAGAGACAAAAGTTTTCCGATTCCGTACATGAATTTTGAAGGAGTGCCACGTGGTATTGACCTGCGCCTAGTGCTCGATACCAATACGGCACCTTACATAAATACTGGCGTTGCTCACAAACAAGCAGGAATGGGTACCGTTGGGTTTGGAATAGTCCAGGCACCGATTATCTGTTTCACCAAAGCAATAGAGAGGTACGGGGAATTAATTGGAGCGTTATAAGATGTCCATTTTGTTGAGAACCGATCTTAAGATGAGCAGAGGTAAAATGGTTGCGCAGGGGGCTCACGCAGCAGTTGCAGCAGCTCTGATTTGTAAAGATCAAAAGCCTGACGTTTTTTATTCCTGGTATACACAGGGGGCCGCAAAAATAGCTCTTAAGGTTAATTCTGAGGCCGAAATGATAGAACTTGTAAAAAAAGCCGATTCTTTAGGGCTTATAACTTACATCGTGGAGGACATGGGTTTGACAGAAGTACCTCCAGGGACTAAGACGGCAGCTGCCATAGGGCCGGGGCCTGAAAGCAAAATAGACCAGGTTACCGGGAAGCTTAAGCTGCTATGATACCAGGGGTTACAGCGAAAGCGTTAAACGAAATAAGAATAAAAGGAAAGATCAAGGTCTTTCCTGAAGATTTTGTTGTAGCAGAAGTTTTAAAGAAGGGTTTGTCATTCAGAGAAGGCAGGCATCTTTTAGCTATAGCTGAAAAGAAAGGCGTTGAACACGCTGTTGTCAGCAGAGCTTTGGGAAACCTCGCAAACTACCTAGGAATAAAGGATAAAAACGCTCTGGCGTACTTTTTTGTGTCTTTTAAAAGGGTTAAAGTAAACATCAAAAGCATACCGGGGCTCAAATTAAGGTTTGTAGGAAAAACAAAGAAAATTTTAACAAGAAAATACCTGCTGGGAAATGCTTTCAAGATAAAGATAAGGGATTGTGAGTGCATAGAAAAAGCTTTTCAGAATTGGATGAACATACTTGAAAGATGGGAAGCGCCAAATTTCTATGGCACGCAGCGGTTTGAAAAGAATAATTATATTATAGGTGAAGCTCTTGTGAAAAGGGATTTTAAAAAGGCAGACGAGCTTGTACAGGAAGATGGGTACAATGGAGTAAAAGATGTACCCCTTTGGTTAAGGAGGTTTTATGTTCAGGCTTATCAGTCTTATCTGTTTAACAGAGAGCTTTCAAAAGTGTTCAACGGAGAAGTTAATGGCGAACCGACTAAGATGAATTTTTCAGATGGATTTTTCAATGGCTCTGTTGAAATAGCATACCTCCCAGGATACGGATTCAGAGACAAAGGGGACGTATATTCTAAAGCTTTGATTGAAGTTGCAAAAGAAGAAGGCATAAAGTTCAGGCATTTTTATATCGATGAATATCAAGAAATCAGCCAAGAAGGCGGAATAAGGCCTGCAAGAATAATAGCTCACAAAGTCAATTACCGCATCGATGAACATACGAATGAAGCAATAGTCAACTTTATTCTCTATAAAGGATCTTATGCTACTGTAGCGTTAAGGGAACTCCTTTTAAATCTAGATTAGTTATTTTGGATGACGTTATCTGAGACAAGATCTTGAAAGTACACTTGCCACCCATCTATAAAATACTTTGCCGACCATCCATAAGAGGTAAGCCTCCCTTCGTTTTCTTTCAAAATTTGAGCTCTGACCCGCGTATGCACGTATGGATCTGTGTATTTATAGCCGAAAGGTTTGCCCTTTAATGATACTATCGGGTTTGTTACTGTAATCATGTTACCTTTTATTGCGTAAAATGAAAACAACCGAGCCAAAAACGAAAGTTCATAAGAAACCTGAATTTCATAAAAAGGAAGGGACATCCCATCCCACAGAATGGTTCTATACTTTTTATTTGAGATCACCCTTGAGATCTTTTCGAAAAGAAATCCTGGCTCTGTTGCTCTTAGCACATCTATCCTGCCCATGGTTTCGATTCTTATTTTTTGAGTTTCAACGATCTTTTCAGGCCTAAAAGAACCCCTGCTATCGATGTATAAAACTACTTCCCCCCTAGAAGCTTTTTCAAGGGCAAGAGAAATCAGAATCTTTTCTTTTCCAGAATTTTCATCTCCAAATATTTCAATAAAACAGTTGTTACATTTTCTGTTTAAGAACTGTTCAGTACTCATCATAAAGATAAATTTTATTACCTTTCTGCAGTTGACCTCTTAAAAACTATGCTTCCTTTTTCAAAAGTTACTTCATAAATATCGTTGACTTCAAATTGCAAGCCTAACTGTAGATATTCATTCTCTTTTAGGAACAGGACTAGCTTGGGCGTCCAGAGCTCTTTTACTGATTGTATAGGAAATATAGCCTGCAATTGAGATATAAAATTCTTTGTCATTTCGTCACCCGGGAAAGGTATTGTTGAGTATTCTGTGAACTCTATGAGCCTTCCGGGTGTGCCCGTTATTGGATCATTCATGCCAGTGATTCTGCTTACTTTTACAAGCACCATACATTATTATAATAAAAACTAGTATAAAAAAGCATTCTTTTATATTCAACAATATAGGGCCTTTTGTTTTTAAGCGTTCGTGTTCAAAAAACGCAGCTAGAAGGTAAAATTAGCTTGTTTCACGTATGGTCTCAAGTAAAGACATCATGTTCCAGATCAAAACCCTAACATGCGAAGGTATGTTAGGATCTTGTGATATCTCTTCCAAGACGCTCACCGTGTTAGCTGCCCTTATAGCAGGACTAACGCTGCTGTCCTGTAACTGGTCAAGAGTTTCTTTGAGCATGTTCCTTAAGCTTCTAGGAATGCCCTTATTAGCCAGTAACGGGGTAAGTTGCTGAATTACCTGTTCTATCTTTTTTTCATCTTCTAATTTACTTGAGGCCGACATATTTCCAATTTTTTAGTTTTAATATATTAACATTATGTTAATCCTTTAACGCTTTTGTGAAAAACAATCTTCCTAAAAATTTTAACGTAGCGTTGGTTTTATCTATTTTTAAGAAAATTTTTAAAGCCAGATTTGATATATCTTTACCATGAAAAATACTGTTGCGCTACTGCTAATAGGTATTGTAACTTTCTTTGGAGTTGCTGGAGTTTCCGCATCGTTCGCGCAGTCTCAACCTCCAGACTTTGTCGTTTATTCAATCTGGGGGACTCAAGAATCGCCTGTTATTGCCTACCCTGGCGCTGAGGGTCTTCCACTTACATTGCAGATAACATATCTCGGACCAGTAACCCTTTATGATGTTAACATATCTTATGCGCCAAGTTTTCCCCTAAGTTCTATAGAAGGTCAGGGAAATCTTTCATTGTATGTTCCTGAATTGAGCCCCGGCCAGGAAGTAAGCCTTGCAGGCTTTTTTAACGTAAACGCGCATTCTAAAAGCATAGCTTACAACCAGACGTTAACTGTTAGCTACAAAGTTTTGGTTCAGGTACCGCAGTTAGGCGAAGAATTATTGTCAGGAAAGCAGAACGTCAGTTTTAAAGTGCCGATCATCGGGAATTATTCTATAAAACTATCCGGGTTCAAAACTTTACCCCTTACGCTTTACTCAGGTATGTACGCAGGTGGAGTTACAGTATTTCTGACCAATGACGGGAACGTAGCTGCAAAAGACGTTAACATAACAGCAGACTTTGTAAATCCCCTGTGGCCTTTAAATCCATCTTCTAACAAAGTCTTTTTGTCATACCTGCCCCCTGGTGACGTCGTGAACATAACTTTTCCTTTTGGAATAACTTATGGATCCAATGTGCCCAGTGCCATCAATTCCACGGTTATTCTGACTGTAAAAACTTTAGCCAGTTCGTATAACTTTAGTTTACCCATTGAAGTAAAACCTGCAGCCTATTTTCAGATAAGCGGGTACAACTATGCGAAGATGTCTCCAGGTTCCAGCGATGAGTACGTTAACGTAAATATAACTAATGTAGGTGGTTCCAACGCCAAGTTTGTAACTGTTACGCTGATTTACAATCCAATTTTTACGCCCTATTCACCTTCCAGTGAAAACCCGATCATAGGCGCCTACTCTATAAATGAAACATTCTACAACATCCCAAGCAACAAAACCTTTACCGTGAGCTACGTAATCAACGTCGCTTCAGGCATAAAACCATCTACTTATTACCTTCCGCTACTGATAAGCTGGAGACAACCTCCCACGATGCAAACCATGTATCAGATAATAGACGTCCCTATAACCGTGAGTTCATATAACTTCTTTGATGGCTTGCAGGGCGATATACTTTACTTGGTTGCGGGCATAGTAATTATAATTCTGATCGTCATGGCAGTCTATGGTTTAAGGAGGAAGTAAAATGAATGCAGGAAGGGGAGGACCGTACGCAACCCTAGCTGTGCTCACGCTAGTATCCCTTTTGACCATGTACGTTGAAGCCATGGTCATCCCTTCCCTTCCAAAAATTGAAACAGCTTTATCAGCTACAAGCGAGGAAGCGGCATGGATAGTGTCAGCTTATCTGGTGGTTGGTGCGGCAGTAGCTCCTCTTTTCGGAAAACTTGGAGATGTTTACGGAAAAAAGAGGCTTTACTTGGCATCGTTTGCCGTTTACACCTTAGCAGTCCTACTGGCTGGGTTTTCCCCAGACGTTTATTATCTTATTGCAATCAGGGCCGTGCAGGGATTTGGTTTTTCTCTTTTTCCTCTAAGCCTTGCAATAGTGACCGATATATTTCCTAAAGAAAGGGTTGCACTGGCACAGGGCATCATTAGCGCTATGGTTGCTATCGGAATGACGGTGGGCATGATAGCTGGTGCTTATATAGAAGAGTATTTTGGATGGAGGATGATGTTTCATATCGGGTTTATATTTGCTACTCTGATGCTGATTTTGGCTTACTTTATAATAGCCGGGGTAGCTCCTCCTCACAAGGAAAAGGTAGACTATCTAAGCACAGTAATACTTTCCTCAGGCACTGCTCTGATCTTGATCTACTTGACCGAGACGCCTTACAAGGGATGGTTCAGCATAGAGCAGTTGATTATCCTTGTAGCAGGTGCTGTTCTTTTTTTAGGATACCTTATTTATGCTTCGAAAGCCTCTAATCCCCTTATATCTTTAAGTTTGTTGAAAAAGAGGAACGTACTTGTAGCTAACCTTGCGGGTTTTCTTTCAGGCGTAGCAATGTTTACGCTGTTTCTTGGCGTTATATATTTTTCAGAAGAGTTGCCCCCATACGGCCTAGGGCTCTCAGTACTGAGCGCAGCCCTTACTCTCTTTCCGGCCACGCTTGCTATGATCTTCATTGCGCCTTTAGCTGGATCAGCAACTTCAACTCTCGGACCAAAGCCAGTTCTTATTTATGGGAGCTTGGTCTCCATGGCAGGATTTTTGCTTATGATATTCTACAGAGCTTCACCGATGCAGCTAGTCATTGATTCGTTCATTGCTGGAGTTGGTATTGTTTCGATAATGATACCGATGGTAAACATGGTTGCCGTTTCAATGCCTCAGGAAAACGTTGCAGTGGGACTGGGTTTCAATACAATGGTCAGATTCCTTGGATCTTCGGTAGGTCCTGTGCTTGCGGCAACATTTATGACAGATTACAAGTATTATGTCGTTTATAGCTTCGCATCAAATTCTTTAACTGAAATGTTCAGTGAAGCTGGAACAGCTGCTTTCAATCATATTTTTCTTACAGGGCTCATATTTAGCTTCCTTACTTTGTTAGTTGCATTTTTTGCAAAAAATTATAAAAGCGCACACCTTGCATCTGCAGTTCCGGTATAAGATGTTTAATCTTTTTGTTGTTAAAATAATCGTATGTTATGTTTAAATAATTTTATTTAGCTAATATAGAAATGTGTTTTCGCTTCCGCAATCTTTGATGGCAGTACTCGAGCTTTCACTTTTATTATTACTCGGGAAGCTTGGCGAAGAAGGATTTTCTAAACTGAACCTTATGCCGTTTGTGGGAGCTATACTCATAGGGCTTATTGCAGGTCCTGGAATTTTGAAGATTTTTTATCCTTCCCCTTACATTACCGATTTTATAAACCTTGGAATTGTTTTCATACTTTTCATGGCCGGTGTTGAAGAAACAAGGTTGGGAAAAGAAACAAGAAAGGCTGCATTAGCGGGGATCATTAACTTTGCAACGGGATACATAATTCTTTTTGTCATCATATTTAAAATGGGTTTTAGCGTATTAGTTTCTTCTGTACTGGCAATAGGATTGGCCATGGTCAGCGCAGGACCTTTTTCGAGGACTTTGCAGGATATCTTTAATGGTCCTGCGAAAGATGAAAATAAAAAACTTTTTATCGAAGTTCTTTTTGCAGAAATTTCAGCTGTTATGCTTTTTTCTTTTTTCGTTATAAACGCTTTAAAAAATTTCGTATCGTTAACAATGGGCATCATCAGGCTTTCGGTGGTTATAATTCTAATACTGGTTTTTGGAAAATATGTATTCAGAAGAATTTTGGTTTTTGTTGAGACAAAATTCAGAACATGGGAAGCGCTTTTTGCTATCGTTATATCGACAATACTGCTCTTTGGCTTTCTAGCAGATTTAGTGGGATTTAACTCAGCAATAGCTGCATTTTTTCTAGGTGTTTTTGTATCAGAATATATAATGAACAACGCGTATCTTTTAGAAAAACTAAGAGCTTTTACTTATGGCTTTTTTGAACCTATGTTCTTCTCTGGCCTCGGGCTTTATTTTGCTAGCATAAACGTAACCATAGTTTTCTTCGGGATGGTTATGCTGGCATTCTCCTTAATTACGAAGCTTTTTGCGAGTTCATTTACAAGCAAAATTGTAGGAGTGAGTTCTGTGAAGAACTTTTTTGCAACATCGCACAAAGGAGGTGTAGACGGAGCCATATTGCTAACAGCATTACAGCTAAGCCTAATTGATCCTAAAATATATTCAATAGCTCTTATGGCGATAATGATTATGAGCATCATCGCCCCTCTGGGTTTTAAAGGTAAAAGTTCTCTTTTACGGGCAAAACCCGCACCTTCGATTAAATTCGTTACATATGAGCTATCGAGGAGCAACGCCGAAGAACTTTCAAAAGTTCTTCCAACTGTTGCAGTTACAGTGGATACAACCGTAGATGAAGCTGTAAGAAAAGCAAATGAACTCAACACCCGGGTTTTGGTAGTTGTGGATGAAGATGGGAAACCTGTTGGCTATTCTACGGTACACGACCTTTTCAAAATTATGTCGTTTGGACAAGGGGACGTTAAAATGAAAGACGTTTTTATAATGCCCGTACCAAAAATTCATAAAAAGGCTTCAGGTTCTGAAGTTATTGATGTTTTTAAAACGAGCGACGCCCAAGTAGTTGCTGTTGTTGATGAAAACGGTAAACTAATAGGGACAATCCTCGAAAAAGAGATTTTGAGATATTTGCTAAAAGGCTAAAAAACGTTTAGTTGATTTAAAACTCCGTTCAGAAAGGTTAAATTAGCGTGTTACTTTAATCTTTACCATGAAGGTTATAATTGTAGGTGGCGGGGCAGCGGGAATGAGTGCAGCTTCAAGGGTCAGAAAACTTTTGCCTCAATCTGAAATAAAGGTATTTGAAGAATCTTCATATGTGTCATATGCTCCATGTGGCATACCTTATTACGTTGAAGACCTGGTAGATGACATAAACTCATTAGTGACTTATACGCCAGAATTTTTTAAGAAAGAAAGGAACATAGACGTGCATATAAAAACAAAGGTAACAAAGGTCGACCTAAGCGCAAAGGAGCTGAATACGGTTTCAGAAGAAGGAGAAAAAACAGAAAGCTTTGACTACCTTGTGCTGTCAACCGGGGCAATTCCATTTGTACCTGATAAAAGATGGCTAGAAGCCGATCACGTCTACGCGTTGCGTCATCTCGAAGACGGCGATGCTTTAAAAAACGACTTAAAAAATCTTCAGAACGTAGCTGTAATTGGAGGGGGCTATGTGGGTGTAGAAATGGCTGAAGCGCTGTCGAAAATAGGTAAAAAAGTAACCGTTTTTGAAATGCGACGCATAATGCCAAACTTAGATCCGGAATATTCGCAGATGATTAAACAGGAGATGGAAAAGAGGTCGATAAAGGTTGTAGAAGGTTTCACAGTTAAAGCGGTAGAAAACAGTGGAGAAAAAGTAAGAATCATCGGGGATTCGGAACAGCAGCTCTTTGACGCCGCAGTGCTGGGCTTAGGCGTTAGACCAAACGTGGAGCTGGCTAAATCCATGGGCCTTAAACTCGGTGAGACTGGAGCCATTTGGGTGGATGAAAGAATGAGAACTAGCGAGCCCAGCGTATATGCTGCAGGCGACAACGTAGAGGTAAAAGACCTGGTCATTAAGGGGAGAAAGAGGTACGCTCCTTTTGCCCCAGAAGCAAACAAAGAGGGATACGTTGCTGGCTCAAACATAGGAAATCAGAACATAACATTTCCCGGTAGCGCTGGAAGCGCTATAACGAAATTTTATGATTTGGAAATAGGAGTTGTCGGTATAACAGAAGATGAAGCAAAAAAATACGGTATTGAAGCTTTTCCTGTGAAAATCAAACATAACGCAAAAGCAAGCTACTACCCACCACCAGAAGAGGTATACTTGAAAATAGTTTTTGATAGAAAAAGGAAAGTTCCTCTAGGAGCACAAGTGTTGGGGAAGAACGTTTGGGGAAGGGTTGCATACCTTTCTCTCGCCATAGAAAACGGCATAACCGTGGACAAAATGTTCTTCTCGGGAGTCCCGTATGCTCCTCCGTTTGCGCCGGTATGGGATTCATTGATCGTAGCTTCGAGGATTTTCTATGAACGCGTATGAGCTCGCTGATATCAAAAAACTGAGAAAAGCTCTTGGTCTTTCTCAGAGAGATTTAGCAAAGCTTTCTGGACTGAGCCAGTCGTATATAGCTAAAGTAGAGCAGGGACATATAGATCCAAGTTATAGCAACGTTCAAAAGATCTTTAAAGCTCTTGAAAACATCAGATCAATCAACGTAAAGGTAGCAGCTGAAATAATGACGAGGGACCTAAAATATGTGCTTGTGGGATCTAAGGTTTTGGATGCTATAAAGATGATGCAGGATAATTCGATAAGTCAAGTTCCTGTTTTAACCGAGGATGGTAAAGTTGTGGGCATTATCAGCGAATCGAGCCTTGTACAGCACATGGTAAAAGGAAAAGACATTAAAAAAATTCAGGAAAGCAAAGTCGAAGAATTCATGGATCCACCTTATCCTATTGTTGATGAATCAACCCCTGTAAACCTTATAATGAGCATACTGAGCTTTTATAACGCTGTTCTCGTATCGCATAAGGGAAAAGTGATAGGTATAATAACCCGTTCTGACATACTTAAAGGATAAGATGATTATCAGTGCCAAAAAAGTTCCGAAATATGAACCCTCCATGGAATTTGTCGAAAGAAAAGGAAAGGGACACCCTGATACGATATGCGATGGAATAAGCGAAAAGCTTAGCGTTGCCCTCAGCAAATACTATTTAGAAAAAACAGGTAGGATACTTCACCATAACGTTGATAAAGCAATTCTAGTAGGCGGACAGGCAAGGGCATGGTTTGGAGGCGGTGAAGTCATAGAACCGATATACTTGATGCTTGTAGGCAGGGCCATAGGGAGGCTCGACAAAGAAGACACTGTTCCAATAGGAAGGCTTGCTGTTACAGCTGCTAAATCATACATCAAAGAAAACCTGAGGTATTTGGATACAGAAAGCCACCTGATAGTTGACTACAGGATAAAACAGGGAAGCATTGATCTGGTAAAGAACTTTGAAGCAGGGAACGATATACCGTTGGCAAACGATACAAGCTTTGGAGTGGGATTCTACCCGATGACAGATGCAGAGAAACTCGCGCTCGAAACTGAAAAATTCATTAACTCGGAAGAAGGAAAGAAGATTTTTCCACAGGTTGGAGAAGACATAAAGGTAATGGCACTAAGACACGAAAAGGAGATAAAGCTAACGATTGCGGCGGCTATGATATCTAAGCTCATAAAAAATAAAGAAGATTATTTGGAAATTAAACGCCAGCTATCAATCAAGGTGCTGGAGCTTTCATCAGAAATAACAAAGATGAAAGTAGATCTCGTGATAAACGGAGCAGATAAACCAGAAAAGGACATCTTCTATCTAACGGTAACTGGAACAAGCGCAGAAAACGGGGATGACGGTCAAGTTGGCAGGGGAAACAGGGCAAACGGCTTGATAACACCTTTCAGGCCGATGTCCCTTGAAGCAACAGCTGGCAAGAACCCTATAAGTCACACCGGAAAGCTCTATTCGGTTTTAGCCATGGATATAGCCAAAAAGCTGGTAGAAGAAAACAAGCACATATCGAACGCTAACGTATACATGCTGAGCCAGATAGGCTCTCCAATAACTGAACCTCAGTCTGTTTACGTTGAAGCGAGTGCAGACATTTCCGATGAAGCGGTAAGCAGTTACGCAGAAGGCATAGTCAAAGAAAGCCTGCAGGAAGCTCCAAAGCTTTGGCTTAAAATATTGGAAGGCAACGTATCCCTCTACTAAATTGAAAATATACATAGAGCTCCCCGAAATTTATCTATCTAATTTTAATGAAATCATCAAATATGCTGCATCCTTGAGAAATGCAATAAACGGAATTTTTGTTCCTGATCTGCCGTTAAATAAGCCAACTCTGGATGCATGCGCTTTTGCGAGCATACTGAAAGAGAAGCTTAATGAAAAAGAACTAGTTTTAACGCAATCCGTAGGTCACAGAAGCATTGTAGCGAACAAATCACGCATGCAGTGCATTAAAAAGATGGGCATAGAAAAAATGCTTTTGGTGCAAGGGCCTTACTCTTTTTCAAAAGTTAAAGACGTTTTAGATTATGCTGTAGAAAGGTTCATCATAGGATCAGTTTTAAATGAAAAAACTTTAGATTCAAGGATAAAATCAGGGGTTAAGTTTTTTGTAACCCAGCTGTTTCCAAGCATGCGCGAACTGGAGATAGCGAAAAAGGTTTCCGATTTTGATTTGTTTATTTTGATGGGAATTTCGGATAAAAAAGAAGATTATGTTAAATTAAAACAAAAAGGTTTCAGCGTTCCTGAAGAAATATTAAAAGCTGAAAGCGTTCAGAGCGGGATCGAGACCTACTATTACGATGTAGTGCATCTATTGGGACGGAAGCCAGATATATACTTGGTTCCATTAACGCGAGAAACGGGTAATTTTTTCATTTACGAATTTATTAAAAATATACAAAAATAGGTTTTAATTTTTAAA
>CAYFFZ010000016.1:0-19622 GCA_964342655.1 uncultured Nitrososphaerales archaeon | reverse complement strand
CTCATAAAACGGGCGTCAAGGCCAACGGAAAGCTAACTGCTTCAAAGGTCCAGATTGTCCTTGACGGAGGTGCTTATGCATCATTGGGCGTGTTAGTTATAGTCAGGGCAACTTTCCACGCCAACGGACCTTATGAAATACCTAACGTCTGGAACGACGGTTATAAAGTCTACACCAACAACACGTATACGGGAAGCTTCAGAGGGTTTGGGGCACCCCAGGCCATATTTGCCGCTGAGTCACAGATGGACGAAATAGCCAAAAAATTGAACATGGATCCTTTAGACCTAAGACTAATAAACATGCTCAGGCCCGGTTCAAGAACAAGCACAGGACAGCTGATGGACGAAAGTTGTGGGCTTCCTGAATGTCTTGACGCCGTAATTAAAGCAAGCGATTACCGCAACAAGAAGAAGCTTTACGCCAAGCAGGAAGGTAAAGTTAAGAGGGGGATCGGTATAGCTATGCTTCACCATGGAAACGCCCTGGGTCCAGAAGGCAACGATTACGCTTATGTCCACCTTTCTGTAGAAAAGAGCGGTAAGGTTCACCTCGGAACAGGACTTACCGAATTCGGTACCGGCGCAATTTCAGGTTTAGCGCAGATAGCTGCAAGCGTCCTCGGGGTACCTGTTGACTATTTCACCATAGACAGGCCAAACACTCTTGTGCATCATGAAACTGGACCCACGGTAGCTTCGAGGGTCATAGCTATAGGGGGAAACGCTGCAAGGGATGCGGCCATAAAGCTAAAGCAGAAGCTATTACCGGTCGCATCAAAAATGCTCAACTGCAAAGTTGAAGGTGTTCAGATTGTAGATGGTTACGCTTTCTGCAAAGGTAAAGAAGGCAAGAGTCTTTCATGGGAAGAAATAGTCAGAGAAGCTTATGAAGCTAACATCGAGCTAAACACTTTGGGTTACTATATGGCGCCTTCATGCAAATGGGATGAAGAAACCGGGCTCGGATCACCTTACAACCAGTACACGTTCGGAGCTGCAGTGGCTGAAGTAGAAGTGGATACTGAGACCGGTGTCTATAAGGTCCTTAATTATTATGTTGCCTTCGACGTAGGCAAAGCAATAAATCCAAAGAGCGTTAAAGGGCAGATTTTAGGCGGAACAGTCCAGGGCCTAGGTTATGCAATGATGGAGGAGCTTGTTCACAGAGACGGCTATGTCGTTAACCCTAACCTCAAAGACTATTACATACCAACCAGCATGGATATACCTGATAACATGCAGGTTTTCATAATAGAAAAACCAGGCAGCATGGGACCATATGGTGCAAAAATAGTGGCTGAACCCCCCGTGGTGCTTCCTGGGGCTGTTATAAGGAACGCAATAATGAGCGCAGTAGGCAAGGGCGTTAACAGCTTGCCAATAACTTCTGAAAAGGTATATAAAGCTATAAAAGAATAAAAATCCATTTTGTTATAAAGGCTTATATTTTGAGATTAGACTTATTTAGAAGGTCTGATGCAAGAAAAATCAAGAAAAATCTTCATAGTGCATACAGACCTTGACGGCGTATGCTCTGGAGCCATAGCGAAAAGGGCTTTCGGAAATGATATCAAGATAATGTTTGCGGGGCCAAGGACTCTCTATGAGACGCTTAAAAAGATAGGAAGCTGTAGTCTGCTAGGAATAGTTGATGTTGCCTTAAACCATTCTGATTATGAAAAAGTCAAGCAGGAGATTTTGAGGCTTAGAGCTTTGGGCTGCGAAATAATCTGGGTTGACCATCACGAATGGACTGAAGATGACAAGAAAATTTCAGAACATGTAAAGCTCATACTCGAAAAGTCCCCCAGCGCAGCTTCCTTACTTTACAGGACATTCGCTAAAGATGATGAAATAGCAAAAAAGATAGCTGAAATAGCTGATGATGGCGACAGCAACAGAAACGAGTTAGAGCTTACACTTGCATATAAGATAGGCACAAGGAGCAATAAAGAAAGGCTTGAGCTGATAAACATGTTCTCTAGAGGGATATTTTATAATGAAAGAATAGAAGAGTACAGAAAGCAGGTTGAGGAGGAAAACAAGGTCATAGAAGAACTTACAAAAAACGCAAAAGTATTTAACTCAGCTTCGGGGTTAAAGGTAGCTGTTATTGATCTGAGGGGGAGGAAACTCATTGGGTCATTACTGGCAAAAAAGCTTCAGCAAAACGGTGTAGACATTACATTCATACTTTACAGCGATAGTTCTGGGGTGCTCTACGGTGACGGGAAAGTTAACCTCCTTGAGCTAGCTACAAAATACAACGGAGGGGGACATCCCAACGCATGCGGCGTGAACTTTAAGCTAGGTTTTTTTGATAAAATACTGTCGAGATTAAATAAAAAACATCTTCCGTCTCAGGTAAAAAAGCTGTTGGACGATCTAAAGCGGATCTAATGTATTTATTAAAAATTAATTTTTAAAACGCTTCTTTCTTAGCCTTTTGAGAGCAACAACTAAATAAACCACGTTTATTAACGCGGCCACAGAAATTCCAAAAATCAATATATAATAATAACTAAATGAGCTTGTCCTATATTCAGTCCAGTTGCTTACGTAAGTTATTATATACGATCCGTTTTTTGAGTACATGCCAATGAAAGATGGCGGATTCTGCCCACCTACAAGAAAAAGAGGGGTTATACTTTCAGACCAGCTTGTATAAACTACTGGGCCTTTGACTATTTTCTGCCCGTTTGCTAGTGCTTCATAAAAGTCAATCGTTCCCATGTTTTCAAAAACTGATGAGTTGTATGAATAAGATTCAAAAGCTATTATGTACTGGGGTCCGTTGACGGGCAATCCATAGACCAGAAATTTGCCAATAAAAAGCTTTGAGGTGTTATAATCGAAGACTGAATAAGCCCAGCCTCCACGTGTCATGTTAAAAGAAATAGAAATTAGACTGCCGGCCATTATATTTCCAAAGTGCTGCTGTATTACGTACTTCTGAGGATAAGATCCTGGGCTTGGCACATACATGCCGCAAACTGTCCAGTAAGTTGAATTTGGATAGAGAGAGACAGAAGCCTGTATGATAGTGCCGTTGCCAACCATAAGGCTTTCGACGCACATTATCGTATTGTCTGTCCTGTCTATGCGGGGTAACTTTAAAATCACCGTAATGTTTTTGACTTCATTCCACTGAAGCTTTTGCCCATTATTAAGTACAAAGTTGTTAGGCAGAACCAGACCTATAGCCCAACTTCCACCCTGCTGATAATTCTGCGCGTTTACAGCTAAAGGTCCTAGTATAACCAATATAACCAGAAGCAACGTGCAAAGCTTGACTTTATGCTTCATGTTTTGCAAACATCATGGAGATTATCACTAGAAAATACCCAACCACGGCCAGAACTACAGTCAAGGTGATCGGCAAAACAAATGATGAAAGAGTTTGCGAAATCTCTAACGGGGGAACAGCAGCAAAGTACATATAGAACCCTCCGAGGGAACCTGCTAAAGCCAGCATAACGCTGCTGCAGAGCACCCCTATGTATGAAAGATAAAAACCAAGCTTAGCCGTGTTTTCGTTGACTTTTGCCCCTTCATCTACTTCTATGGTTTTTAGCAAGGAAGAAACTGCACCGAACCCTACAGGACCCGCTATAAGGTAAATCATATATCCAAAAAGAAGCCAGACGCCGGGCCCTCCCTTTTCCATTATGGGCAACAAATAGTTGAAAGGCGGAAATGGAATAACTATCAGTAAAGTCCAGATAAGAGCCGTTAAAGTATGAGAAAAAGCCGCCAGCCTATACAGTCTATATAGCATCAATCTAAACTAAAAAAATAAAGTTCACTCTTTTAAAGATATGCTAAAAAACGCTATTGCCCCTATGATTACTCCTAGCACTGTAATTATTACGAAAGCTCCAACGGGGTTTATAAAGTGCGAAAGCAAAAGAACGTGCACCTGTCCTTCAGTGAGTCCTTTACCTCCAACCGCGGGAGGCAAGAGGTCAGCTTCTCCGAAATATCCAGCAATCATCAGTGCCCATGTTGAGGCCATTACTCCGAAGTTGAATAGTATCAGTTGCAGCCAGGCAAGAACGTTTGATATTCCGCTTACGACCTTCCCTTCTACTGTTTCGAAGTGCTGATATATTAAGCCAATTGCCGCGTTGCCTAAAACTCCTACGATGATGTAAAGTATGTAGCCCACAGTGAACCATGTTCCTGCGCTACCAGCAGCTATAACCATGGCCACTGATGGCTTTATCCATGGCAAAACTATAGGTACTGTCCAGATTGCAGCGAATATGCTCTGAATTATTGCCGCTGTTATGAATCTGTGCGACCATTTTTCATTTTTTTGAGCAGACATTTGAATGAAGCTCTTTTATGATAACATTTAAATGCATCTAATAAATTATATTCATAATTAGAGTACGGATTAAAATATATTTTAAAAACGTTGGTCAAATTATAAACGTATAATTAAATTTATTTTGTTTTTATACAATTTGTTGATCAAAATCTCGAAGTATTTTTATATTTAAAGCACCTTTAAAAACTCTTTTGCAAAAGTCAACATAAAGATATATTTAACCTAGTTTTTAGATTTTTGACCAATTTGCTTAACAAAGGTAATTCTGGCTCTGTTGGAGCAGTACTCACAAGAAAAAGTCTCCTGACAACAACTTCTATATCTGCTTTTCTTACACCGTTTTCATCGAGCGTTCTGACTTTTGCAGTTCCTCAAATCGGATACGCTTTTAAAGCTAGCTTTTACCAAGTTGTATGGATACCGATTCTCATACTCTTTCCGCTTCCTTCTTTTATGATGCTTTTTGGCAAGCTCTCAGACGTTTATGGAAGAGTTAAGATGTACAGGATAGGCGCGTTGGTTTTTGCATTATCGGCTATTGCTGCCTTCTTTTCTCCTAACATAATCGCCCTTGATTTTCTAGTATTTTTGATGGGGATTGGAGCCGCGCTGATAAGCACTAATTCGACAGCTCTTATAAGCCAAGCCTTCAGGGATCGCGGCAGAGGCTTTGCTCTGGGCATAAACGCTATGTCGGTTTATCTTGGCTTAACCATGGCACCTTTTGCAGGAGGCTTTCTGATTCAGGTTTTCGGTTGGCGCTCAGTTTTGCTTGTGAACGCGCCTCTTGCTCTTGCCGCTTTTATAATATCCCTTTACTCAATGAAGGATCTTGAGCCTGAAAGGCTTAATGAGCGAATAGATGTTGCTGGAGCGTTAACCTTCGTGTTATTTCTTGTTTCTGTCGTATTATTCCTTAGCATTACAGAAATTTACGGTATTATGTATTCGGCTTATATAATTCCGGCAGCGTTTCTGCTACTGGCAATCTTCCTTTTAGTTGAAAGGAGAAGTAAAAACCCCCTTATAGACATAGATCTTTTCTTGAAGAACAGGACGTTTACAGCTTCCAATCTCACAGCTCTTCTTAATTATATAGCAACATACTCAATAGTTTTTGTTTTTACGATTTACCTGCAGGTGATACTAGGTATAAGTCCAGAAATGGCTGGTCTTATACTTGTTGCCGAGCCTGTATTCATGGTTATTTTTTCGCCAATCAGCGGGCTGCTTGCTGAGAGGTACGGCTCAAGGGTTCTTGCTTCTTTGGGCATGCTGCTGATAGGTTTTTCGTTTGTCATGTTGTATGTTTTAAACCTCAGAAATGTATTAAATATAATATTGTCATTGAGCGTTTTGGGCATAGGTTTTGGACTCTTTTCTGCCCCAAACACTAACTCGGTTATGGGATCTACCCCTCCGGGAAAATACGGTCTTGCCTCTGGCACCTTGGGAACCATGAGGTTCACTGGACAGCTTCTGAGCGTAACGATCGCTAGCTTGTTCCTTGCTTCGAGCATGAGCAGGAAGATGCTGCTTTCTATGTTTTCTGGAATCTACGTCTATGGTTCTTCCATTTATTTCAGCGCGTTCATGAGCGGTTTTAAAATGATGATGCTTTTTTCTGCAATAATAAGCTTCATAGGGGCTTACACGTCGCTCCTGAAAAATAAGGGCGAATGAAAACAGATAAAGGCAACCCGCAGAAAATATTAAGTGATGACCTATCTCAGGAAGGTCCTCAAGATTGGAAACTCATCTCTATTCATAACTTTGCCAAAGCCCTGGTGTGAAAAGTTCAGCATAGGTGAAGGGGACTTCGTTGAAGCTATCGAGTCTTCAACCGGGGAGCTCATCCTGATGCCCAGAAAAAATGAGGGCGCTGAAAAGACGTTCTTCTTAAATTTGGGAGAGCTTCAAAAGGAATATGCTGAGAAGGTTATTTCATATGCATATATTAACGGCTACACTAAGCTGAGGGCTGCTTTCAAAAGCAAAAAGGAACTTGAGGACCTTAAAAATATAATAGAATCGAAGTTCATGGGTCTCATACTTGTTTCCGAAGGCGACGAAGAAGCCGTTTTTTCGTTTGCCTTAGACATAAATCAGGTTGACTTTTATGAAATAGTAAGGCGTATGGACAGAATAACCAGCTTCATGATGGATTCCATATCGAACAGAGATAAAGTGAAGGCTATGGATTCTGAAGTTGACAAACTTTACTTTCTGCTTATAAGGATGCTCAGGATGGGGCTCACGGATTCGATGATTGCAAAAAAGCTTATGCTCAGCCCGGTTCAGTTCCTTGACTACAGGCTTGTGCTTCACTTTATAGAAACCATAGGTGATGAGCTAACGAGCATAGCGGGAAAAGCCCAGAGCAGAGACCTGGAAGATGTTAAGAAGCTAAAAGAGATGTCGATAAGGGCTTTCCTTGGAGACATGAAGATAAAGCCCATAGACATAGAAAACGCTTCTAAGGATGCATATTCAGCTCTCGCTTCAGCAAATTCTGAGATTGCTCTAAACATATCCAGGATAATAGAAATGGCAAAGGACATAGCGGACCTCTCAGAAACCTTATATCTCTTGTAAATTTCTAATAGGTATGCCTGAAGATGGAAAGATAAAGGAAGGCGATCACGTGCTCATAGTTCACAGGAACAAGAGCTGGCTCTTAAGCGTAAAGAAAGATCAGAAGTTTCAGACACACATTTCAACCATAGACCTTTCGGAACTTATCGGAAAAGAATACGGAGAAATTACTCAGGACGGCCTTTACTATGTTTTCAAACCCACGCTAATAGACCACATAATGAAATTCGAAAGGGGGACTCAGATAGTTTACCCGAAAGATGCAGCATACACGATCTTGAAGATGAACATAGGACCAGGAAGCAGGGTTCTGGAGCTTGGAACTGGAAGCGGAGCCATGACCGCTTATATGGCAAACTTCGTTAGACCGAACGGAGAAGTTCAAACCTTTGATGTAAACGAAGAGTACATTAGAATAGCAAAAAAGAACATTGAAAAGGTCGGGCTTTCCGATTATGTTAAGTTCGGAATCTTCAATCAGGAACTTAACGAAAACTATTACGATGCAGCTTTCGTTGACCTTGGGGACCCATGGAAGCTGGTAGAACTTATCTGGAAATCACTAAAGCCCGGTTCGATGGCTGCTTTTCTGCTTCCCACCTACAACCAACTTGAAAAGCTCTACAGCAGCTTCGAAAAGAAGTTTTACCCGGAGGAGACTGTCGAAATAATGGTTAGGAGGCTTCAGGTTGCTGAGAACAGGACAAGGCCGCAGAACTTCATAACCGGGCATACGGCGTTCCTCACATTCTGCAGAAAAATCATTTCAAAATGAACCTACATTGACATCCTTTTCAACAGGTTCCTGCCTAGCCTCACAGAATTTTCAACTGTTGCTTTCTCATCTACCATAAGGCTTTTGCCATTTTCTACGACTGTTTTGCCGTCAACTATAACAGTTTTTATGTTTCCTGGATGGGCGGAGAAGACAACTTGAGAAAGAACGTTATCTTCATAGATCGGATTAAGGTTAGGGGCTTTTGCATCCAACAGGACAATGTCCGCCAGATAACCTTCCCTTATTTCGCCTGATCGCATTTTTAATGCTTTGCTGCCATCGACCGTGGCCATTTTAAACACATCTTCAGCCTTCATGATCTGAGCATTTTCGTGGACAGCCCTCTGTATCAGGGACGCGGCTTTCATTTCTTGGAACATGTCCAGCCTGTTGTTTTCCTTAACGCCATCTGTGCCCAGTCCAACTTTTATGTCGAGCCTGATCATTTCTGGCACAGGGGCAATTCCTGAAGCTAGCTTCATGTTGCTAACCGGGTTGTGTGAAACGCTGACGCCTGCTTCTGCCATAACCCTTAACTCTTCTGGGGTAGGCCAAACGCAGTGCGCAAGTATGAGCCCTGAGTTCAGCATCCCGAACTGCCTGAAAACGCTCAGGGGCCTCTTACCGTACATTCTTACCACGTTTTCTACAAAGTCAAGCGTTTCGAATTCATGCGTATGTATCCCGGTTCCGTATTCTGAAGCTGCTTTTGAAATCATTTCAAGGCACCCTTCTTTACAATAAGAAATGTGTTCAAACCCAGCCCAGACCCTTGCAAGGCCATGAAACTCGTGTAACTTTTCTACGTTTCTTATTGTATCTTCAACTTTCTCAAAATAATCGTACACATCTGATGTGTAAGGGGCTATGGTTGCCCTTATGCCTGTTCTGTTGGCAACTTTTATACCTACTTCAGGAAACCTGTATAGATCAAGAACGTGGGTTATCCCGCTTTTTATCATTTCCAGGTATGAAAGACTGTAGTCGGCTTCAGCATCTTCAGGCCTCAGTGCTCTGTGGGCCGGGTTCACGTACCTTTTTAGCCAGTCCGAAAGCCTCAGGTCTTCAGCTAGGCCTCTTATCGCTGTAGGCCCTGCATGAGAATGCAGGTTTACAAGACCCGGTATGGCTATGAGGTCTTTCCCTTCTATAACTCTATCGAACTTTGAGAACCTGTTTTCATGATCGGGATCACCAACCTTTGATATTTTATTGCCTTCAATGAAAATCGAAGTCCTTTTCTGGATGATCCTATCCCCAATGTAGCTTAGAACAAAAACATCCTTTATTGCTATTTCATCTGTCATGTACAGTATTAAGCGGGCCTGTATAAAACTTTGAAATTTTTCTTATTAAATAGCTAAAATCACCTTTATTATACCCCAGCCAACAAGGCCTTCGTATAGCAGCTGAGCTGCAAAACCTGCAACTATTATGCTGAAAAGCCTTGAGAAAGCTGTAACTCCGTTCTTCCCGAGGATCTTTAGTATGCTTTCAGAATACTTCAAAATTATGGATGCAAATCCAGCTATTATTATTAGGGCTATTATTAGCTCTGAAAGCGGTATCGTATTAGAAAGAATAATCAGCGTGGCGGCCGTTCCAGGTCCCACAAGCAATGGAGAAGCAAGGGGCACTATTGCCGCTTCTTTGGGATCGAGCGTTAAAGACCTTGAACCCTCTCCCATTGTATCTATCGCTATTATCATCAGCAGCACTCCTCCTCCAATCATAAAGCTGTAAACGCTCACGCCGAAGAGTTCCAGCATCTCATTTCCAACAAGGGCAAAAAAGAAAAGCAAAACTGTCATGGAGACAACAACGGTTGACCAAAGGGCGTTTCTTTCTTTTGCTTCGAGCTTGTTCAGGAAGTAAAGGTAAAACGGCAAGGCCCCTACGGGGTCCATTATAGCAAAAAGCTGAATCGTTATGGTTATCGTGCTAAGGAACGAAGGCCTCTCAAAGACGCCCTTTGCACCGGTTACTGCAACCTTTATAGCTATCAGCGCAAGGAAGAACAGTATAATGTAGATGTACTTCCTGAAGTTTATTATCCTTCTCGCTGCGTTTTGGGCTGACAACAGCTATGGATAGGCTTTTTAAGTTTTAAAAATGTTCTTAAATTTCCGAAGAACGCAACGACAATAGAACTAGTAAAAACTGATGGGAAACTTTTTTAAACATTAAACCTTGAGAGCATGCTATGCCTTATACTGTTACCGATAAGATCTGGGAATCACATGAGATAGCGAAAGAGGATGAGTTTTCCCTTATTTATATAGACAGGCACCTCACGCATGAGGTAACTTCACCGGTTGCCTTCAGCGACATGAGACAAAAAGGGTACAGGGTAAGGCGTCCTGACCTTTCTTTAGCCGTAATGGATCACAACGTCCCGACAGACTCAAAGGAAAATCCTACGCTAGATGATCTTTCAAAGAAGCAGATGGACGCTCTATGGGATAATTCAAGGACGTTCAACGTGCCGCTGCTTGATTTCTTCAGCCCGTATCAAGGCATAATTCACGTCATAGGGCCGGAGCTGGGTTTTTCGCTCCCCGGTCTGACAATAGCGGCCGGGGACAGCCACACGAGCACTCACGGAGCTTTGGGTTCAGTAGCTTTTGGTATAGGGACTTCGGAGGTTGAGCACGTATTTGTTACCCAGACTCTATGGATAAAGAAACCAAAGCAGTTCAGGATCAAAATAAACGGGAAAATGAGGAAGGGAGTGAGCGCAAAGGATCTGGCACTGTACATCATAGGGAAAATAGGAACAGGCGGCGCGATAGGCCATCTCATTGAATATTCAGGCGAAACTATATCGGATTTGGAAGTTGAAGGAAGGATGACGCTCTGCAACATGTCGATAGAGGCCGGAGCAAGGAGCGCAATAGTTGAGCCGGATGAAAAGGTTTTCTCCTTCGTTAAGGATGCACCGCTCGCTCCTAAAGGACGGGATTGGGAAGAAGCTGTTGAATACTGGAGGGGTCTGAAAAGCGACCCTAAAGCAAAGTACGATAAAGAGCTTGAAATTGATGCATCATCTGTAAAACCCATGGTAACATGGGGAACAAACCCATCCATGGTTGCTCCCGTTGACGGATTGGTTCCTGATCCTTCAGAGTTAAAGGACCAGAGCTTGAAAGCTGAATACGAAAGAGCACTTAAGTACATGGACCTAAAACCCGGACAGAAGATAACCGACATAAAAGTGGATTACGTTTTCATAGGCTCCTGCACAAACGCAAGGCTTTCAGACCTGATTGAAGCTGCGAAGGTTCTTAAAGGAAAGAAGGTGAGCAATGGCGTTAGGGCCCTAGCTGTGCCAGGTTCTGAATGGGTCAAAAGGAGAGCAGAAAGGATGGGCATTCACAGGATCTTTATGGATGCCGGCTTTGAGTGGAGGCACTCAGGTTGCAGCATGTGCATAGCCATGAACTCAGACAGGCTTCCCGCGGGGAAGAGGTCTGCATCAACGTCAAACAGGAATTTTGAAAACAGACAGGGTCCCGGAGGCAGAACTCACCTTGTGAGCCCTGCCATGGCGGCAGCCGCAGCGGTTTACGGTCACTTCGTTGACCTTGCAGACGTTGATATAGCCGAGGTGTTGTAAAAATGCCAGAAAAGATAGAAGGAAAAGTTATCCCTCTGCCCCTTGACAACGTAGACACAGATCAGATCATTCCTGCCCAGTTCCTGAGGCTTCTTGATAAGAAAGGACTCGGAAAATACCTTTTCTACAGATGGAGGTATGATGATAAGGAAAGGCCCAGAAGCGATTTCGTTCTCAACGATCCAAGGTTTAAGGATGGCAGCGTTCTTGTCGCAAAGAAAAACTTCGGGATAGGCTCCTCAAGAGAAAACGCGGTATGGGCTTTAACCGACTATGGAATAAAGGCAGTGATAGCGGAATCTTTTGGAGACATATTTTACGGGAACTCCATAAAGAACGGTCTGGCATGCATAAAGCTCAAAGAAAACATAGTAAACGAAATAATAGAAAGGGGGAAAGACGGAACCCTTTCCTTAGTAATAGACCTTCTCAACAAAAAGGTTGTCTATGATGGAAAAGAGGTAAGCTTTGAAATGGAAGAATACGCAAGGAGGAGGCTGATCAGCGGACAGTCAGAGATAGATTATACGCTTTCCCATTATCTAAGCAAGATAGAAGAGCATGAAAAGAACATGAAGAACTTCATGAAAACAAACCTGGACTATACCTTAAGAAAGCTTATCGAAGGTTAGTTAGTAGCCGTAAAGGTACTCCACCTTTCTCCTTATCTCTATTATTTCTTTTAGAACCTGCTGATCTTCTTCTGGCAGCTCTGAATCTTTAAGGGCTTTCACTTCATCAGCAGATGGTAAGGTATAGAGGATTTCGTCCTCCTTTATGTGCCTGCCAATCGTAACGTTTTTCATCGACACCGCGGCTTCTTCTCCCTTTCCGAGCTTCTGGACGCTTTCACCCTGAACCTGTATCTGTTCAATAGAGCCTACTTCTTCTCCCTTTTCGTTCATCACCCTGACCTTTGGTTTCAAAATTCCTGCAATGACCCTTATCCCGAATATTGCCGGGTTGCTCCTCCTGAAGACGTATCCCTTAAGGACCTGGAACTTCGCTGGGTAAGTTAGCTTTTCAGCTTTTAACCTTAGGTCCTTTTCCTTTTCCTGTTTAACGTAGTTCAAGTAATCCTGGATCAAGTTGTACATGACGTTGCCCGTAAAAACTGGAACAGTAGGGTTTTCCACGAGCGATTTCTGGTTAAATGCAAGTATCACGCCAAGGTACTTGTCGCTCTGCCTGACCAGCTGGGCTTCCATAACATCCTTTTTTGTAACGGGGCCTATCTCCGCGTACCTGATGGGTATGTTTGCCTGCTTTAGCAAGTAGCTGAAGGCTTCAAGCGAGCCCAATGTGTCAACCTTAACTATCACTCCTACCTGGTCAGTCTTTATTGTCAAGCTTCTTAATTCTTCTTCTATCATCTTGGAGTAGTTCCTTTCCTCTTCTTCATTTGTGACTACGTAAATTGGGGCTCCCGCTACTATCCCTTCAGAGTCAGAAACAAGCACACTTACGCCGGCTGAAGCCATTACGCTCTTGACAAACTTGAATTTATCCCTAGGATCTCTCATTTCGTCCAACGGCTTTGGCAGGTAAATTCCCTTTATCTTGGTTGATTTTGCTCCTGTATCTGTACCTGTAACAACTTTGTCGTTTACCGAAAGTATACCGTTTATCAGTATAACGTTGAGCACAGTGCCCATTCCTTCCTCTTCTTTTACTTCTATAATTATTCCGTTGCCCGGCCCCTGTCTGAAAGACAGCTTTCCTTTCATAAAGTTCTGAACCAACCCAAGAAGCACGGTTAAAAGCTCCGGTATCCCTTCCCCCGTTGCAGCGCTTATCGGCACGAGCGATACCTGTTTCATAAAGTTTGTAACCCTGTAAAAGGCTTCGCTGTCAAAGCCAAGGCTTGAAAGCTGCCCCATCACAGTATAAATCCTGTCGTCGAGAAGCTTCTGAGTAGCCTTGTCCTGCATGCTCAGGTCTTTGTCAAAAGTGACTTCCGGGTGAGGCCTCCAGCCAGCAATCAGGTCTATCTTGTTGAGAGCGACAAGAAAAGGCACCTTCTTTTCTTTTAGTATGTTTATGCTTTCAACTGTCTGAGGCTCAACACCTTTTGTTACGTCAACTACAACTATAGCTATGTCCGCTGCTGACCCTCCCCTGTACCTCAGATTTGCAAACGCTTCGTGCCCCGGCGTGTCTATAAAAAGTATCCCGGGGATTTCAACCTTTATCTTGAACTTCTCTAGCAGCCCTTTTGAAAGTTTAACGAGGACCTCGGAAGGGAAAAGGCTTGCGCCTATGTGCTGGGTAATGCCTCCGGCTTCCTTTTCCTGTACGGCCGTGCCCCTCAGCTTGTCAAGTAATGACGTCTTCCCAGCATCAACATGCCCAAGAACCACGACAATGGGTTCTCGTATCTTTTTAGCTTCAGATTCCAATTCATCTGACTAGAGAGTTTGTGATGTTAAAAACGTTTATGAAAATGTTATTAAAGCTTAAATCTTTAGCCTTATGAAAATAATGAAATGCAGCACCGAGTTTACTTCCATCCGGCATGCCACACGAGCTACACGCTTTTGAAAAGCTTTAACGGTATCGAACGCTATGCTGACCTTGTGGACGTTTCAAAGGACCCAACTTTGGTCATCACGAAAAGGGTCCTGACTGTTCCACTTATCGAGACTTCCGGGAAATTTGTTTACGGCGGACCTATAGATATAGAGCTAGCTGTCAGATATTTAAAAGGAGAAAGAGTTTCGCTGGAAGTTAAGGATCCTTTTGAGAGCCTAGGAATTGCTGTAGTTGACAGCTCCGCGGTTTCTTCAATAGTACTTTCCTCCGGCTCCCTTAAACCCCTGCTGTATTTTGATGACTTTATAAAAGCCGCTACTGGGCTTAACTTTGACCCAGAAGGGGAAAGGAAACTCAGAGAACTTCTCGAGCAAATCGAAAAACGTGAAAGCGAATTTATAGAAAAATGGGAAAGAAAAATGACAGCAACATTAGCCTACAACATCATAAGGGAAAGGCTTTACCTGGGTCTGAAGCCTGAAGCCAGTTATGAAGATGTTCTTTTATGGCTTGAAGCTAAGACAAGCTTCGGTAGGGTTGGCGTCCCCTACTTTGACAGGGTAGAGCGACTTAAAAAAGTCTCAGAAAACATATCAGCTTACATATCTGAAAGAAAAGATAAGATACGCGAGAAGCTCGAAAACGAAATAAAAGAGATCAGATCTTTCTTTCTAAAGTAAGGATCATGGCTGATTTGCTGGCCTCTTTCCCAAAAGCTCAAACTCAGCTATAGTTATTACAGCTTTTAGCATCGTTCCGATTTCCATGCTAGGCAGGTTTTTGTTCGGCAGGCTTGAACTTAGCTTTGTGTCTGCAGGAAAGTGTACAAACCCTCCTTTGATTTTGAGCTTTTTTGCCTCCCTTATTATGACGAACATCGCATAGTTGCATAAATAAGAGCCAGCTGAAAGGCTTATCTCAGCGGGTATGTTCATGCTGTTTAGGGTCTGAAAAAGCTCTTCAACGTTGAGCAGCGAGAATATCCCGTCCTCCATACTGCTGTCTATTCTTTCTCCTGTAGCTTTTTTCCCGGAGTTGTCCTGTTCCAGCGAAAACTTATAGTTGATTGCTATCTTTTCGAGCGATATTTTTGCTCTGCCCGCTGCAAGTCCGGTCCCTATTATGAGGTCTGGTCTTACTTCCTGGATAAATTTCACGAGCTTTTCCTCTAGCCTGGAATAGTCAACAGGGAGGATCCTTCCTGCATAACTAAGCCCGTTTATCTCTTTTCCATTCAGTATTCTAGCTATTTCCTGTGTTGGGTTTGTCTTGTAATCTAGAAAAGGTTCAAACCCAGTTATGAGTACAGTCTTGCTCACATTATGAAAAGCCAGCTATAAAATAAAAACGTTATCAAAAATAATTTTATAAAAGTTTTATGCGTAGCTCTGAGTTCCCCACTTCTCAAGCGCAGCCTTTAGCTCTTTTGATTTTTCAGCGTATTCCTGTAATGGTATCTTCTTGTTCCAGGCATCTATCGCATCTCTAACCGCCTTTGCACCAGCCCTTGGTCCCATCGGGTGTCCCAGCACTCCTCCTCCTACCTGGATAGCTATGTCTGCACCAAGTGCGTCTAAAAGTGGCGGGAGGATTCCGGGGTGCAGGCCTCCAGAGCTGACCGGCATGATCGGCTTTATGCCAGCCCAATCCTGCTCAAAGTAGATGTCTTCCTGGGGCACTTTGTCCAGCGTTATTTCCTCCTTTATCCTTATAACGTCCGACTTTGTGCCTTCCATCTTTCCGATTCCTGCTGTACCTATGTGCAAAAAGTCAACCCCTGCTAGCCTTGCTACTTTCGCAATAGATAGCATTGTTGCTCCGTGGTCAGGAAGCTTTGTAAATGCAGCGTGGAATGCCCTGTGGGCGTAGAGCGCTAATCCGAGCTCTTCAGCAACCTCCCTCATTGTCTGCGTAGCCGCCCAGCCCGCTGTCAGGAAGTCTATCATTATGAACTCTCCCCCGTAGTCCTTAACGAGCTTTGCCCTCCTCTTCATCTCTTCCGTCTCAGAAGTAACGTTTATAAGCGCAGACTTCCTTTCCCCAGTTTCCTTCTCTGCTTTGTCCCTGTACTTGAAAACCTCCCTCACCCTGTCTTCAAACTTTATGAAAGGCTGGCTAGTCAGGTTTTCATCGTCCTTAAGAAGGTCTTCTCCTCCGAGCCATATTTCATAACCTATCTTCGCGTGCGCTTCAGCGCTAGGGCTAAGTTTTGGCTTCGGGACAGTTGCTATGATGGGCCTGTTTTCCTTTATCTTCAAAATTTCCTTTGCCCCTTTGTGGCCGAACTGTGGACCCTTGAAGCTCTTTATGTATTCTCTTGGAAACCTTATGTCAACTACTCTTAGCCTGGCTACAGCTTTCATACCGTATATGTTCCCGAAAACGCTGGAGAAAAGCTGAGGTATGCTGCCTAGCTCAAACAGCTCTAACGGATATGTAACGTAGATCAGGTCTCCTGCTATCTTGTAAACCTTTGCCATCCTGTTGAGAGTGTCCTGAGTTACTGTAGAAAGTGTTGTCCAAGTGCCAACGCTGCTTTCGCTGGCTATCCTGCCAGCTGCTTCCTCAATAGAGTACCCAGGCGCAGGAGTTGCTTTGAATAGGAGCTGTATTTCGTCCTTCGCTGGCTGCCTTTTCAGGTCAATGAAATCCAGGTACCAATCGACTTTCTCTTCACTCATAAAGGTTTATAAAGTCTGACAGAATATTTAACCTTTTATAATAAATATTTCAGGAAACTAATTTTACAAAAAAGCTATTCTTTTTTGTCTTCTCCTCCCTTGAATGCCCTTGTTATGTAAGCCTTTATCTGCCATATGTTTTCCTTGGTCTTTGCAGAAGCAAATACGTGAGTTGTTTCTGGTGCTAACTTCTGGATGTGCTTGTACGCGTTAAAAAGGTGCTTTTCGTTTAAACTTTTCAGCTCATAGGGGCTCTTGATTTCTATAAAGCTTCTGATCTTCTCAGCGTCCTGTGGGCTTACGTCAACCTTGTTTATTACGTGTATTGTGGGTGCATTAGTTCTAGATGAAAGGACCCTTGCCATGATTTCAGCAAGTATAAAGTTCTGAAAGTCAAACGAAGCCGTTATGTCCGAAAGAAAGAGAACGAGCTTGTCCTCCCTTGATATGCTGTTCAGCAGGAAAGGGCCGCTCTGCCTGAAAGTGAAAATCTCGAGCTGCCCGGGCATGTCGATAACGGCAAAGTCAAGGTCAAAAGATTCGAGCACAGGCAGAAAAGCCTGAAGGTTACCGGCAAGGAGGTCCATGGCGAATATGAGGGCGCCGTTGCTTCCCAAGCCGTACTTCTCATAGATAGTCTTTGAATCTATTAGCTCCCTTATGTCGTAATCCGGGGTATAAGGTATCGTTTCGGCTGAAGGATCAAGGTTAACCCTCGCAACTCCCCAGCCATCTTCTTCTAGAGAATCGGATAGCACGCTTGTTAGGAGAGATTTGCCGCTACCTGCTAGACCTGTAACAAATATGTAATTCACGCACTATATTTGATTTCCAGAAATATAATGATTATCGATACAGCAAAGGGCAAGAGGTAAAACAGCTTTACTGCTGAAAGCGCAACAAAGATTCCAAAGAATAAGTTGCTAAGCAGTTCCCCCAAACCTATGAAAGAATTATAAACCACATATCCGTCATAAGATCCCTTTGAACCCAGACTCAGGCTTTCATAAAGAAGCGTGACTGGTAGAACGCCGTTAGAGACCCCTATCAGCAGAGCTGAAACTATGTCCAGGTAAAAGTTCCTGAACGTTATACTGAAAAATATCAAAAGGAAAGCAACGGCGTAAAGCGCAAAGTACAAACTCATTGGCTTCTTTTCATACTTATCTTTCAACAGAAGCCTTATCGTAAAAATGGCAGCTGTGCTTATGAGCATCAGAAACAGAACCTCTAGATAGCCCGCCGAAATTCCCACGTAAAGGTAGTAATAAATATAGGTCGTAAAAGAAATCCAGGATAACGCGTTCCCAGTTACGCGGTACATGTACCTCAAGCTATTTAGGGCAACCCTAAAAAGCCTATCAATGCTCAGTTTTCCCATTTCGTGTCCCTCCGACCCGCTTCTGACAGTGGTAGCTATAAGAATAACAGAAAGAACTGACAGAATGAACCCTGCATATGAAACTATGTTAAAAGAACCGAAATAAAATACGATTATAGCTATTACTGCCGAAATGAGCAACCCTGATCCCATCCCCCTCATATACTTAAGGACGCCAGAGTAAGAGGCCCTTGCATAGCTAAAATAAGCGTATGTTCCAGTAAGAGCGGAGATAACGGCTGAAAGTATTATGAGCAAAATCACTGAAAAAGATCCTGAAATTAAGACCATGAGCACAGATGCCATTAGGAAAAGAACTTCAAGGTAAAAACTGTTGTTTTTAAAGAAATAAGGTAAAAACATGCCCAACCCTGCAGAGACCCAAAAAGCTACAATCAGGGCCCAGTATATCAGCCCACTTACCTTTGCATAATAGACGAGGTAGACAGGGAAGAATATCTGCAGAAAGTAGCTTGCAATTCTTAGGGACGAACCCCTTACAAAATCAACCGATGGATTCATAGACCTTCTTCAGCTCGTCACCAATCTTCTTCGGGTCGTGCTTTACCCTTACCCTTTCGCATGCCATCTTAGAAAATCCCTTTAGCTTGTCAGGAGAGCTTATGAGCTCTTCAAGCTTTTCCGAGTAATCTTCTTGCGATCTTGCTATATACCCATCTACTGAATCATCGACTATTTCCCTCAAAGATGGCAGGTTAGAAGCGATTACTGGGATACCATAAGAAAGGGCTTCAAGCGCGGCAAGGCCGTACGCTTCGTCCCTTGAAGGATAAAGCAGTATGTCAGATGACATGTAAAGTTCTTCAAGCTGCTTCCTCGGGAGCCCTTCATAATGCTTTATCCTAGGATGATCAGGAACTAAAGCTTTCCCCACGTAAGTAAATCTTACTTCGGTGTGCTTTTCGATTATTTCCGTGATGGCCTTTAAGGCAATGTCTCCCCCTTTCCTAAAATAATCCCTGCCGACGAAAAGCACGTTTATACCTGCATGCTCTTTTTTGTGGCATTTAACTTCCATGGGCAAAGGTATCATGTGAACGAGGTGTTTTTCAACGCCGTCGTTTACAAAACCTTTTGCTGCATAATCTGTCCATGTTATTACAGCATGAGACCCGTTAAGTAAACTCGCTATCATGTCTACAACTCTTTGACCAAAACCGTTTCTCATCTTGAAGTAGTTGAAGATAAGCTGAGAGGGGGACTGATCGTTTTCGTGTATCCAGGGCTTCCTGTACCTGTAAAAAGTCCAGAAAAAAGCGTGAACAAAATCGAAGTCTCCGTTAACGTTTATAGTTCTCTGCAGCAGTGCCTTGAGAAACATATAGAGCGCCGTCATGGAGTTGAAGCTGAAGTTTCTTACGTACCTGGACTGAGAATAAGGGTCCTCCTTCAATATAAATCTGTACCCTTCTACTCCATACTTTAGCCTCAGAGACGGACCGCTCTTTAGCCTTCCCGTAATGGTATCCCTTTCAGCGACAAGGAGAACTTTCCTGTATTCCAACTACATAAATAGTTCAAAAGTCCGTTTATACCTTTTTCTTCAAATGCTCTCAAACATAAAATGCATAAATTTTTTTTAGAAAAATTCTAAAATATGATAATATCGAGCTAGATATCGAGCTAGATAATGCCCTAATTTGGCTGATTTTTTGCTCTATGCAGAAATGCTTTAACCTAATG
>CAYFFZ010000015.1:0-20140 GCA_964342655.1 uncultured Nitrososphaerales archaeon | reverse complement strand
TGTTCCCTATAAGTATGTTGGGAGACCTATAGAAGAGCTCATTTCTTCTGGTTATTATGATCCTGAAACAAAAAAAGTTAAAGCGATAAAAGGAACCGAGTTGCACGTAAGGAGCAGGGACTGGCAAGTCGAAGGGCCTCTCAGGATGCTGTTTCATGTGCTTGATGAAGAAGTTGCAAAGGATCCTAAAAACCTTATAGTTTATGGGGGAACTGGAAAGGCGGCCAGATCATGGGATGATTTTGAAGCCATAGTTGATACGTTAATGAGCATGGATAGCGATGAGACGCTAGTAATACAGAGCGGGCAGCCGGTAGCTGTGTTTAAGATGGACAAGAGGGCTCCGAGGGTTTTGATGAGCAATGCAATGCTCGTCCCGAAGTGGGCTGACTGGAGCATATTCAGGCAGCTAGAAGCTAAAGGGCTCATAAGCTTCCATCAGATGACAGCGGGATGCTGGGCTTACATAGGCACTCAGGGTATTCTTCAGGGAACATATGAGACAATAGGCTACGCTGCTGAAAGGCACTATGGAGGAAGCTTGGAGGGAAAGCTTGTTGTAAGTGCTGGTCTAGGAGAGATGGGAGGTGCCCAGCCTCTGGCCATAAAAATGCTGGGCGGTGTTGCGCTTATAGCAGATGTTGATAAAAGGATGATCGATAGAAGGATAAGCACAGCGTATCTTGATACGTGGACAGATGATATAGATAAGGCCATAGATATGGCTTTAGAGGCTAAGGAAAAGAAAAAGGCTACCAGCATAGGGGTTCTTGCAAATGCTGTTGATCAGCTGGAGAAGCTTATAAAAGACAACATAATCCCTGATATTCTTACAGATCAAACGCCGGCTCACGATGTTCTCCAGTACGTTCCGGCTGGGCTTAGCTTTGAAGAAGCAGTAAAACTAAGGCAGAGCGATCCTGATAAATATGCTACGCTTTCATATCAATCCATGGTAAAACACGTAAAGTTGATGCTGGAGCTTCAGGCAAAAGGAGCTGTTACCTTTGATTATGGAAACAATCTTAGGAAGCAGGCTTTTGACCATGGGGTTGAAGACGCTTTTAAAATTCCAGGACAGATGGAATACATGAGACCTTTGTTTGAGGAAGGGAGAGGTCCTTTCAGGTGGACAAGCTTAACAGGGGAACCCAAGGACATCTACGACCTTGATGATGTCTTGCTAACACTTTTTAGCAAAAACGCCAGGCTTGAAAGGTGGATAAAAAACGCCCACAATTATGTTAAGTTTCAAGGGCTTCCTGCCAGGGTCGTCTATCTGGGATATGGGGAAAGGGCGCTTTTCGGAAAGATAGTTAGCCAGATGGTCAGAGGCGGAAAGCTTAACGGGCCGATATGGTTTGGCAGAGATCATCTCGACAGCGGCTCCGTTGCTTCTCCGTTCAGGGAAACCGAAGGTATGCTTGATGGTTCAGATGCTATAGGAGACTGGCCATTGCTTAACTATGCTTTAAACACAGCAGCAGGAGCAACCTGGACATGCTTCCATCACGGAGGAGGGGTGGGAATAGGTTATGCAATACATGCTGGAATCGGGGTTGTTGTTGACGGTACTGAACTTGCTGAAGAGAAAGCGTTGAGAGTGTTCACCGTGGATCCAGGAATAGGAGTTGTTAGGCACGCTCATTCAGGTTATCCAAAATCGCTGATGACCGTAAAGTCCAAAGGAATTAAGATACCCATATATGAGTTTCTAGAAGAAAAAAGCAAGAAGGTCATAGAAGAGGCAAAAAAAGAAGGCAGGATAAGCGATTATACCTATCAGAGAGTTAAGAAGGATTTGGAAGATTATCTGAAAAAATATAAGAAACAGAACTAAATTAAGAATAAAATGATAGATTTAGCCATTGAAAACATAGGCATGATAGTTACTGCAAAGTCTATTCCTTGGAGGGCTGGCGATGAAATAGAGATTATAGAAAATGCGACTATTGAGATAAAAAACGGTTTAATAACTGGCATAAAACGGGGAAATTCAATTTCAGAAACAAAAACAAGAATAGACGCTGAAGGTAAGCTCGTTACAAGTTCTCTTTATGACGCTCACACGCATATGCTTTTTTATGGAGATAGAAGCTGGGAGCTCAGTCTCAAGCTTAACGGTGTCAAGTATGATGAAATACTGAGGAGGGGAGGAGGGATATATAACACCATACAGGCTACCGAAAAAGCCACGGATCAAGAGCTTCATAATGTTCTTTTAAAAAGGCTTCATCAGGTAATGAATAATGGAACTGCTGGGGTTGAAGTTAAAACTGGATATGCCAGCAACCCAAATGGAGAAAAGAGAATGCTAAGGATAATAAAGGAAACTAAAGAACTGGTGCGTACTAAATCAACATTGCTGATGCATGTCCCACCTAAGGGCTATGACAGGGAAGCTTATATAATGGGCATGATAGAAAGCCTTGAACTGAAGCCCGACTTTGCCGACGTTTTCTGTGACAAAGAAGCTTTCACGCCAGAAGAGAGTAAAATGTTTCTCAGAGCTGCAAAAGAGAAAGGAATAGGGCTTAGGCTACATGCTGATGAAATAGAATACATGGGCTGTAGCGATCTGGTCAGCAGTTTGCCGCTCAAAACTGTTGATCATCTGCTAAAAACTCCCTACGATGTAATGGAAAAGATAGCGCACAGCAATGCGGCGGCTGTCCTTTTGCCATGTACTGCTCTATCGTTGATGACAAAAGAAAGGCCAAAAATTGAAGCCCTTAGAAAAGAAAGAGGAATAATGGCTCTTGGGACAGATTTCAGTCCTAACAGCTGGTGTCTTAACATGCAGGCAGCTATGGAGCTTTCCACATATCTCTATGGTCTTACACCTGTTGAAGCTTTGATGGCAGCCACTGTAAATTCAGCTTACAGCCTTGATTTTGATAATTTTGGAATAATAAAGGAAGGCGTGCCCGCTAACCTGCTTGTCTGGAACGTAGAAAAGCCTGATTGGTTGACATATTGGTTTGGTGAAAATAAAATAAAAAACTTGATACTGAACGGAACAGTTTTGTAAAAAACCTAAATAACCTGTTTGCTCTGGCTCAAAATCCTTTGAGCGTTTTTTAGCGTTCTTTCCATTATTATCAAAGTCTTAATAGCCCCTACGCCGCCCGGCACAGGAGTTATGGCTTTAACCTTGTCAACAAGTTTATCAAAGTCGGCATCTCCGACCGTCTTGCCATTGTACTTATTTATACCGACATCTATCACTATTGATTTTTCTGATACCATATTTTCTTTTAAAAATAGGGGTTTACCAACAGCTACTATGATTATGTCTGAAGACCTCGTGAGTTCATCTAGATTTACAGTTTTTGTGTGACATACGCTTACCGTTGCATCCCTGTTTAACAATAGCATTGCCAAAGGTTTACCCACCACGCTAGTTCTATTGATTATGCATACATTCTTACCAGATAGCGGTATATTATATTCGTCGAGAATTCTTATGACGGCAAGTGGCGTCACAGGAGCGTGATCCTCAACACCAAGCATGAGCATGCCAAGGTTGTAAGGATTCTGCCCGTCCACATCCTTTTCTATTGCAACATTTGAAAGCAGAACATTTTTATCAAATTTTTTTGGTACAGGCACATTGATTATGATTCCATGTACGTCGTCTTTTGATGAAAGAACTTTTAGCAACTCTATGACTTCCTTCTCAGATATATTTTCAGGAAGTTTGTGAACTTCGCCCTGCATGTTTAAAGTTTTTAACTTTTGGAGCATTATGTCTGCAAAAAGGTTTGCTACTTCATCATTACCTATGACAATAGAGTGCAAGGAAGGCTTAATTCCATATTTATTTTCGAGATCCTTTGCTTCCATAGATATTTTGGCCTCAATTCTAGTTGCTATGGGTCTTCCATCCAGTATCATAGATTCAACCATTTTTTAAAATAATAAGTATATAATATTTTATTGCAATAATATTTCATTACGGGTTTTATTTAAATACGCGTTTGGCTAAATAACGCCTACCAAATAAAATTGAATTACGATATTTAATTAAAGCTATTATCGAGCTCGATATCGAGCTTGATATGCTTATATTTAAATTTAAAAACGTCTTAGTTTAACAAAAACTAGCTCAATTTTCAACTCAGAAATGCTCAAAGCTGACTAGCAACTGGTTAACGATGTTATTTTCAAACAAAAAAGATGATTTATTTTTCCTCGAGCTTCTTAAAGATGGTTGATAAACTAAGTCCGTTCATACCTAAGAATTTTTCATTCAGGTCATTTATCTTTGATGATAAATCTTCAATGGCTCCACTGAGATCATGCTTAAAGTATCCTTCAATAAAGGTGTATATGGCTTTGCTTACCTTTCCGCAACCAAAACAATCATCTATTTTCAAGGTTAAATATTCTAGAAGCAACGAGATCGATACAGCTCTATACGCTATATCGTTTAGCAGCGAAAGCAGATAGGCTGAGTTGTAGCTCATCGAAACTACATCTTCCTGAAATCCGCTTGTCGGTATATTGTTGACGGTTGCGGGAAAAGAAAGCTGTCTGCCCAGGGCAGAAAGTGAAGCGGAAGCATACTGCATGAGCATGTATCCTACTCCTCCAGCTTCTCCAAGGTGCTCCTTAAAGCCATTTATTTCCTTTCTCAACAACTGAGCGCTCCTCCTTTCTTCAAGGTTTATTATAGCTGATACCACATCCCTAACTAGATCGGAAGAATATGCAATATACTGGCCGTGGAAATTACATGTATTCATGAAAGATCCGTTAACAAGTATAGGATTATCGCTAGATGAATTTATTTCATTTTCCAGATTCTTTTTTGCCCATGCACAGGAATCGAGAGCCGCACCTAAAAGCTGAGAAGAGCACCTGATCGAATAGGGATCCTGAACCCTTTTTGAACCGTTCAATCTTTTACTATCAGAAAGAGAAGATTCTATAATTTCTGAAATCAGGTATGAGCCTTTATGAAGCTTAACCTCGTTAACTGCTCTAGAATTGGGAGCTAGAGAGCCTTTAGATGCTTCTAATATCAGTATTGAGGATACAATAGAGGAAATGATAAAGTTCAAGGACCTGTATAGCTCAATTGCAAAAACGCCCGCGCTAAAGCTTGTGGCATTGATAAGCGCGAGGGCCTCCCTCAGGTTGATCTTGTAAGGTTTAAGCCCTTTCTTTTCCAGAGCTTTTCCCGAGTCCACAACTTTTCCATCTTCTACAACTTTTCCTTCTCCCGTTAAAGCCAACCCTATGTGAGCTAGGGGTATCAGGTCGCCGCTAGCGCCAACGCTCCCCAGTTCAGGGACATAAGGGGTTACATTATTGTTGATCAGGCTCAATATTTGGTTGATCAACGAACCCCTTACCGCGCTGTGCCCCTGTGCCAGCTGATTTGCCCTTATTAGCATGGCCGCCCTAATCCACTCGGGTTTAGACTGTTTGCCTATCCCAGCTGAGTGCATCTTTAATATTTCTACAGCATCTATGCTAGAAGGTTTTTCTTCGTTTGCAAGCTCGCCCAAGAGCGTGTTAACTCCGTATATTGTCTGTTTTGAAGCCAGTTTCTCCATGATCCCTTGCTCTGCATCATATTTCTTTTCATCTATATTTTCGACCTTCTTTTGATTTAAAGAAACTTCTATTACGTCTTCATAGGTTAAATTGCCCAGTTTCATTTCTTCGCAATAAAATTGTAATAAGTATGTTATTTATTTTTTGGAACGCAGAACTTGGTAAGGGATTAAATATTTTTTATCTTTCATTCTGAAACGCATTCCATAAAAATCGTTCATCCAAAACTAATTTATAAAATTTTGCTTCAGTTTAAAATTAACTTTCACGCAAAACGAGTGCGGTCGGCGGGATTTGAACCCGCGATCTTCAGCTTGGAGGGCTGACGTCCTAGACCAGGCTAGACGACGACCGCTTCAGAATGTTTTCGCATGCTGTGAATATAAATTTAACGCTAAAGGTATTAATGCAGGGAAAATCCATTTCATTGGCGCATGGGCTTTCATTTTTAATGCAGAACCTTTCATTTTTATCGCTTTCATCACATTTTGTATTGATGCTCTTAATATTTTTCATGGGAACATAATTATTTTTTAAGCATAAACAGTTCAGCAGCGTTTTAGGTATAGGAATGTTTTGCACAAAACGCCAAAGTCTGCAATTAATATTTCATTAGCAAAAAGAACAAAAAACACTTCATCATTTGCGTAAAACTTGAATTTCTCTAACGAGCATTTAACAGCAGAGGGGAATGCGCTGAACGCCTGTTAATTTATAGCTACTACTATCGTCTTTGAGCCTGTTAAGGTTTTGGAAGAATATTTAAAAAAAGACATTGTTAAAAAGAAAGAATTTTAGCGCCAGCCTGTAAGCTTCATCGCATTTACGACTCTTTCGACTGCAAGCGCCAGAGCTGACATCCTGTAGCTCAGCGACTTTTTCTGTGAGTAATCGTGGACGTCCTTGAAAGCCTTTACAAGTTTGTTTTCAAGCTTCTGGTTCACTTCACTCAGCTCCCAGTGTTCTCTTTCAAGGTTCTGTACCCATTCAAAGTAAGATACAATGACGCCTCCCGAATTCACAAGTATGTCAGGTATAACCTTCACGCCCTTTTGCTCAAGGATCTTATCCGCCATTGGCGTGGTTGGTCCATTGGCCGCTTCAATAACAAGGCTTGCCTTTAAATTTCCTGCATTACGCTCTGTAATCTGATTTTCAATGGCTGCCGGTATCAGCACGTCCACATCCGACTCAAGAAGCTCTTCATTTGTTATGTCTTCCCCGTATGGCAGCTTTCCAATGCCTTTGTATTGCTGGAAATCGTTATAGAGCTTTTCAAAGCTCTCTATCCCGTTTTTAAAGTATTTGCCACCTGTTACATCGCTCACTGCAACAACCTTTGCCCCCATTTCCGTAAGAAACTTTACTGTAAAAGAACCAACGTTTCCGAAACCCTGTACGGCAACTGTTATGTCTTTTAGCTCCTTCTTCAATATGAGCTTGGCCGCTTCTCTCGTTATAATAGAAACTCCTCTACCTGTAGCTTCAAGCCTGCCTTCTGATCCCCCTATTTCAATTGGTTTTCCGGTAACTACTGCAGGCACATTATATCCTTTAAGCTTTGAGTACTCATTCATTATCCAGGCCATGGTCTGAGGGTTTGTTCCTACGTCAGGTGCCGGTATGTCTATTTCTGGTCCTATATTGTTGAAAATAGCATCGGTGAACTTCCTTGTTACATCTTCAAGTTCCTCTGGTTTCAGAGAAGAAGGGTCCACGTTCACCCCTCCTTTTGCTCCCCCAAAAGGTATATCAACAAGAGCGGTCTTCCACGTCATCCACATGGATAAGGCCCTGACCTCGTTTAGGTCAACTGAAGGATGGTACCTGATTCCTCCCTTAAATGGACCCCTAGCATTGTTGTGCTGAACCCTGTAGCCTATGAAGCTTTTAACTTCGCCGTTAGAAAGCTTTACATGTATGTAAGTTACGAACTCTTTCATCGGAAATTGAAGCATCTGGTAATAAACTGGGTCTATCTGTATCTCTTCTGCAACGAGCGCCAGCTGCGTTAGAGCGTTGTTATATGGATCTTCTTCTTTTACTCCAGTTATGCTTTTTTGCATAAAACAAGTTAAAAAATGTACGATTAAAGGCTTTCTGCACAACCTTAAGGTCAATTTTTCTTAAAAATAGGGATTCAGTATTAAAAAAATCGCAAGACCGCAGAATAGGGTCTCGCAAAAAGCCTTCATTTGAAATTCACCTTTTAAACCATTTTAGTTTAAAACGTTTAGCTCTTAAATTTATATTGCTCATGAATTTAGTTTTGAAGAATTGTCAAGAATGCATAAATATGATTTTTTCTTAAAATAAATAAATGCTTAAGCTAGAAGGGCTCCCCAGGGTGAGATTGAAGCCCACTGCCTGTTGCAGGTGGGCAAGCGTATCACTGATAATTTCAAAAGATACTGACGAAGTGCTTCTAATAAAGAGGACAGAAAATGTAAGGGACCCTTGGAGCGGAAACGTGGCTTTCCCAGGCGGACATTATGAAGCCTCAGACATGGATCTTTATGATACTGCAGTAAGGGAAACCTTCGAAGAGGTCGGCATAAAGCTTTCCTATGATGAATTCGTTGGGGTCCTTGATGCAGGTTCGCCTTCAAATTCTGCTGAAACAAAGGTACTGCCTCATGTGTTTTCTATAGAGAAAAAATTTATGCCGAGGATAAACCCCAGTGAAGTGCTCTACGCTTTCTGGATGCCGCTCAAAGAAATTCATCACATTGTACCCTACTCTTTTGGTGACATCTACCACGGCTGGGCGATCGAATATAAAGGAGAAATTATCTGGGGGCTTACCTACAGGATAATAAGGGAATTGCTCAAGAAGGCTAATATCGCAGAACTGCCTTAACAAATGCATGGAAAAGGCAAACTCTATCATCGAAGAACTAAGGGCTGACTACGTTCACGGCGCTTCCTGGTATTATGATAGGGCAATAGATTTCTTTGAAGCTCTAGGCTCTTACGATCAAGATAAGGCCGAACTCCTAGAAGATGTGAGGCCGGGCATGGCTTCTGTAAAGAACGTCATAGAGGCTTTCAAAAAGGGCATTAAGGAAGGCTATAGCGTTGCAAGTATAGCAAAAGCTCTTAGATCTCTGAAGGATTCTGCCTATGAACAAATTTCAAAAACAACTTTAGAAGTATCCAGTGCAGCAACGATAAGCTTTTCATCAAACGTCCTTTCAGTTTTGAGGGGCTCAGGGGTAAAGCAGATTTATGTTTTCACGTCCGAGCCAAACACGGAGCTGAAACAGGCCATTGATGAGTATGGCAGGTTTGCAGTGGCGACAGCCGTGCCCCTCAGCGCGGCACAGCACTATATAGAGTACGTTGAAGCTGTAATTTCAGGTTTTGATGGGCTTTATTCTTCAGGTCACTTTGTCAACAAATCAGGAACATTCATGCTTCTTTGCGCGGCTAAAGAAAAAGGCATAAAGAACTTTATAGTAGGTGAATCGTTCAAAGCTTATGACGGTTTTCCTCCTCCCCCTTTAAAGGTTAAATGGGAAAACCTTCAGATTCCAATATTCGAGAACGTACCTTTAAATTTTGTAGACAGTTTGATAACGGATTCGGGGATATACAGCAATCCTGACAATCATACTGTTATAGAAATTTACAAAAACTTTTCTGAAAAACTCGAAAAGAAGCTAAGAGAAGGGGATTTTTAGGTACTTTAAAGGTATATCTTGGTACTGTCCGTCGGGCAGTGTTCTCCTTATCAATATCGGTATGAGCTTTGATTTAACTTCAGCTTCTGCCATCTGAAACGCATTGTTAAAGTTCCCCTGCACAAAAGGCGGGGCACCCATAGAAAGCATCATAGCCCTAGCCCCAACGATGCGAGCGTACTCGTATTTGGTTATGGTTTCAGGGCCTATAAGAATCCTAAATTCTTCTTTATCCATCGCTAATATTTAAATGAAAGCACGTTTTAAATTTTGCTTATTTATTAACCCATGTAAAAAAGCTCAGCAAATCTCAAAATCGTTACATTTTTTGATAATTAAATCTGCCATGTGTAATTTTTCTACTTCATTTTTGAATTATATCTCTTACGGCAGCCTTCACGGCTTCTTCAGAAGTCAAGGAAGGTTTCCAGCCTACCTCCTTTTCTATCAATGATATATCGAGCAGCATGAACCTCACATCTCCTTCCCACCCTTTTCCATCTTTATAGTCCACAAACACGTGCTCAGGGTTTGCCCCCATGCTTTTCTCTATTATTTCAGCTATCTGCATCACGTTCACCCAATCTCTGTTGCCAACGTTGTAAACCTTAAAACCTTTGGGATTGAGCTTGATAAAAAGTTCAACAAGATCGTTGATGTACAGATAGCTCTTCTTCTGCTTTCCGTTGCCGAGTATTTCCAGCCTCTTTGGGTTAATCCTGAGCTTTTTTATGAAGTCCACTATCACTCCGTGGCTCATCCTGCCCCCTATGATGTTTGCAAGCCTGAGCGCTGTTGCGTTCATTCCGTAGTTCCTGCTGTAGAATTCTAAAATCTGCTCGCCCAAAAGCTTGTACAGCCCATAAAACGATATCGGCATGGGGGGCTCGGTCTCTGGTGTAGGGATGCGTTCAGCTTCTCCATAAACAGTTGACGAAGAAGTAAAGATTATGCCTTTAGCGTCATGCTTCCTGGCAAGCTCAGCAACGTTAAGGGTTGCCCTGACGTCCCTCTCAAAATGATCTGCATGCTCGAACATCGATTCTTTGACGTCCGGGTCAGCCGCCAAGTGAAATATCAAGCTACCGTTTGGAATGTTTACCGTCTCCTTAGCTAGATCTGCTCTGATATAGGTGGCTTTCTCATTTACGTAAGATCCTGAAGAAAAGTCATCTATAACGGTTACTTTCCCTAGCTTGACCAGCTCATCAACAAGGTGTCCTCCTATGTAGCCCGCTCCCCCGGTTACCACATAATCCATGGCTTAACAATAAGGCTCGATTGATTTAAGTTTTTTAAACGCTAAAGGCATCGCTGCTTAGCCCTTAGCTCAAAAAATATTTCCGAAAATTAAGATTTTGGGAAATGCCGTTTAGATGAAATAGTAAGCCACTTCCGCAGTTATAATTTCCTGATTTTCCAAAATTAAAGAATTTTAGGAAAGGCTGGTGACGACAAGGGCCAGATTGCACGGCAGAACAGTTTTACAGCATAAAGATAATTTTAAGTCAGAATATTTGAGGAGTAACGCTATAGATTTTTTAGAATAAGCAGAGGAAAAAATCGAGAAGGGCAAGTTCAACTTTGCTCTCTTTCATGGATGTATTTAAGTTAAAAATTGTCTCAGTTATTAAGACAATTATGGAATTTGAAAAAGAACTTGCCGGAAATTGTTGAGAGGGAAATAAAACTTGATAACATCGCTGGGAAAGCCACCGTGGTTGTAGGCCCGAGGAGAGCCGGGAAAACATCAGTATTAAAAATAGTAAGCAGAGAAATAAACGGGATCTATGTTGATGCTTCAGGAATAAACAGCTAAAGAGAGCTTGGAAATCTGCTTATGAGATCGTTGCAGTTAAAAGTTAAAATAGATCTGAAATTCATAAAGATTGAAGTTGAAAAGAAACCTTTCAGCAAGGAGATTTCAAAAAAATTCTTGAAGACTGGTTCAAGAGTGTGCGATATTGAAACGAATGAGGCAGAAATAGAAGATGCTGTAAATACATTTAGAGGGATTCACGGCTGGTTAACGTATTATGGTAATTTCAGAAGTTTGGGTTATTCTCATGAAAAAGCCAAGGAAATTGTTTTTAATATGGCGAAAGCCTTAATCAATGACGAATTAAAGCAATTAAGCGAAAATCAGAGGCTTATAATCAAATCGTTAAGCTTGGTAGAGCAGATAGGCTGGAAAAATTTGAAGAATCTCGTTGAGAGTTTGGGAAAAAGAAGATCGAAGATCATGTGTTCAACAACGCATTAAAACATCTGGTAGATGCGAAAATTATAAAAAAGAGAACAATTGTTACAGCTTGATGGATCATGTTTATAGAACGGTCAGCGCTTAGATTTCGATTATCTTTACAATGCAGAGAGTTTATTCATGTGTGGGGTTCCAAAAATTTAAATCTATAGAATCTAAAATACCATTATGAGCATAAAGATAGAGCTGGTTAGCGTTGATGTACCCCAGGGATACAACGTTATCTTGGGGCAGTCTCACTTTATAAAAACTGTTGAGGACCTGTATGAAACTCTGGCTTCCTCATCGCCCACCATTAAGTTCGGTTTTGCTTTCTGCGAGTCGAGCGGGAAGGCATTGATAAGGTTTGACGGTAACGATCAGGGCTGCATTAACCTTGCCGTGGAAAACGCGAAGAAAATAGCTGCAGGTCATTCTTTCATAGTTTACCTGAAGGACAGCTTTCCGATAAACGTGCTTAACAGGATTAAAAGCGTTGAGGAGGTTGACTGTGTGTACGCTTCAACGGGAAACCCGTTGAAGGTTGTCGTTGCCGACGACGGGGAAGGCAGGGGGATTCTGGGCGTAATAGACGGCGTTAAACCTAAAGGCGTAGAGAACGAAGAGGACAAGAAGGAGAGGCACGACTTCCTGAGAAAGATAGGTTACAAAAAGTAAAGATAAGCTTAAACAAACATCCATTCAAAAAATAACGGTTTGAAGTGCTCAATATGCGGGAAGGAAGCAGTACGCTACATACCTTATGCCAACACAGCTCTATGCAGGGAGCACTATGTTGAATGGTTTGAAAAGAGGTTCTTCAGGCACGCTGAAAACTTCAAGATATTTGAGGGGAGCAAAAAGGTAGCAGTCGCCGTTTCGGGGGGCAAGGACAGCGTCTCCCTTCTGCATCTAACGAAGATGGCTTCAGAAAAATACGGCTTTGAGGTTTTTGGTATAACCATAGACCTTGGGATAGACAGGGGCACAGCTTATTCAAAAAAGAGCGTCGAAGTCGCGCTTTCAAACTACAGAAAGCTAGGAATCGATTACGTGGTAGTTCCCCTTAAGGAGAGGCATGGCTTTTCTATTGATGAGGCGAAACGCTATATAAACAGGCCAGTTTGCAGCACGTGCGGCCTTGCAAAGAGGTACGTGCTTAACGAAGTTGCGGAGGAGCACGGGGTCGATACTCTTGCAACCGGCCACAACCTAGATGACATGGCACAGTACGTGCTCTCAGCTTATGTCCACGGGAACCTTGAATACGTTCTGAGGAACGGCCCGGTAGTACCTGCGAGGCCTGGTTACCCTGTTAAAAAGGTCAAACCGCTTTTTCTGACCCCTGAAGAGGAAACGCTTCATTACGCGCTTATAAAGGGTTTTGATTTTATATATGACCCGTGTCCATATTCCAGCGAGTTTAACAGGGTTTCAAAGGAAAAGCTTGGGCTCATAATAAAAAAGATCGAAAAAGAGTATCCCGGGTTTACTCTCGGACTGGTGCAGACTTTCGAAAGGGAGGTCAAGCCTAGGATCAGCTTCAAAGAAGAGGAAGCCGAACTTTCAAGGTGCAGGATATGCGGCAGACCCACGACGCCAGGGAGGGATATATGCTCTTTCTGTTCAGTAAAGCTGAAGATTTACGAAAGCCTCCACCGTTCAGATGGACTTCAGAAAGCTCACGATAGCTGAGTTGAACTTTTCTGGTTCTTCAAGGTAGCACGGATGAATCTTGCCTATTATCTCGAGCTTTGCCTTTTTCAGGTATTTCATTAAAGTTTCATAGTTTTCTTTCGGAGAGATTGTGTCTTCAGAGCCCCATATAAGCAAAGCAGGCTTGTCTTGAAGCCTCGGTAGCCTTTCTTCATACAGCCAGACCCCAACAGCCCCTACAAGGATCAGCCCTAGGATCTTTTCGCTGTGGGCTGTAGAATAATCAAGGGCTTCCTTTCCACCCAGCGATGCGCCCATCATCACAAACCTATCAAACTTAAGCTGGTTTACAAAAGCAGAGAGGAATGAGGATACGCTCGAAAAGTTACCCTTTTCGCTCTTCCCGAAGCCCGGCATGTCTATGGCGACCGCTTTCCATCCGGCGCTTGATATAGCCCCTATTGTTCCCGTTTTTGTCCAAACGTCCGCTGTAAAGGATGCCCCGTGAAGCATTATGACAGGCCTGCCTTCCCCTTCTTCCAGGTACCTTATCCTTGCTCCTTCAATCTCGGTATAACGCTCTTTCATTATGCATTAATTTGAAAAACCTAAAAGATAAAATTTGCTGATCTTAAATGTAGTATTTTAAAATCATTTCGTCAGAGACCCCGGTAATCAATCTGTACTTTTCTGTACCGAAAATGTTTATTATGTGCTTGAATGGAACTGCATACTCAGGTTTCCACCTGACGAATATATCCCTTTCCTCATTAAGGTTGTGCTCCAAGAGCGTCTTGAAGTAAAGCGGAATCCTCCTTTCAAGCATTTCATAGTTCTTTTCTTGTATCCATCTACCTATGTTATCTCCGAGGGTTGCTATCAGCTTGTGATCAGCAGAAATCCTCTTAATGTACTTGACAAATTCCTGGTCCCTTTCCTCCTTTGACATCAATATCGGGAAGACTATTTCATCTTCGTGCTTTGCGTGGCAGTTAACAACGAAATCATTAAAAGCTCTGAAACCTTCAACCGCATTATTTACATCGGAAAGCTCCCTGGATTTCAGCCTTATCACCGAGTGCTCAAAAAGCAGCACATCTACCGAATCCATAAAAGTAATTTTTGACTCATGTATAAAAAGATACCTCAATGAGCAAATGGTAAAATCGTATTGACTGTATTATGACGTGGATACAGCAGGCGCGTCAAATATGTGTATTATAGGTGAAATATTTAATGAGAAATTTCTTCCATGTTTACCTATGGACGTCAAGGAATTAATGTTACTAGGGATTATCTCTATTTTATGATCGATTAGTATTACATCTATTTCTTTTAAATCTACCTTCTTTTTGATTAAAGAGTATGCCATTAATGTAATCAATGGCAAATACGCTTTGCTAATATGATTCCATGTGTTTTACGCCACTTTGTGTCTTCCATGGTCAATAAAAATCACAGCAATCACAAGTTTGGTGTCAACTACTGTTTTCAATTTATTTTGCCGTCTTGTTTATTATTCTGTTTATTTTTTCTTGTGTAATCTTTTTTCCTGAAGCCAGACCTAAGGACGCTATGTCACCAGTTTTCTTGAACATGATTATTTTATTTTTATCTACTTGAATGAAAAGTTTGTCCCCCGCTTTTTATGTCAAGCTCTTTTCTAACTTTATATGGTATTGTAATTCGATAATTCTTCGTAGCCTTCATTTAATGCATAAGTAATTGTTATTCATAGCAATACGCAGGTGTTTATAAAAACTTAAGCATAGAAACTATACGTGATGGTTAAAACGAACTGCTCCAGCCTGCAATTAAGGCCATTCTGATCAATTAATAATATTAGCCATTAAAGGCGGAGACTTAATAATTAGCAAAAGGTTCACATTTGCTCCGCCGCCACATTCTAGCCTTTTTATTATAAAAGAATTTTTTGATGAATGATGAAGCTGTTCATCACTTTGCCTAATGGTATTTCTTCATTAAGTTTAGATTTTAGTCTAGGCTTGCTATTCCCCTTCAGATTAAACATAAATACAAAGGCATTTTTAAATCTGGTATGAAAGTTGCCGTCGTAGGGGTTGGTCGCTGGGGTGAAAACCACGTAAAGGTGTTAAACAAACTCGGCAGGCTGCACGGTGTCTATGATGCAGACGTTCAAAGGGCATCCCAAATCGCTCAAAAGTACGGCACCTTTGTTTACAGCTCGATAGATGAAATAAACCCGGGATCTGTTGACGCGGCAGTGGTGGCAACTCCGGCAACAACACATTATGAAGTTTCAAAGCTCCTTATAACTAAAGGGATAAACATGCTCATTGAAAAACCGCCGGCTACTGACCTTGAAAGCGTAAAAAGGCTTTACGAGATGTCAAAGGGTAAAGTTAAGATCGGTATTGGGTTCATTGAAAGGTTCAACCCGGCATTTGCTTCTTTTGAAGAATGTTATAAGGCTGCTTTCAGCATATATTTTTACAGGCTTGCAACCGGCTCGAACGTAAAAGACGTAGGCGTTGTCCTTGACCTAATGATTCACGACATAAACCTGGCAAACCACCTTTTCGGAAACCCAAAAATTCTGCTGAAAAGGGTTGAAAGAGAAAATGGAAGGGATATCACGGCTGAAGCTGTCATAGATTATGCTGGCTCCAGAGCATATATTATTTCAAGCTGGAAGTCCCCAAGCAGGTTCAGGAAGATATTTGCGTTCAGCGATTCAGCGTTTGCAGAAGCTGATCTTGCCGGAAAGAACGGCTCGTGTTCTGAGAGGGGCAAAGAGCCCAAGCTTGTAGATGGAAAAGATACAGACCTTCTTGAGGCTGAACACCTTCAGTTTGAAAGGTTCATAACAAGAGGAGATCCATTCCCGGACATTTCAGAAGCCGTCAACGACATGAAGGTGGTGGAGGAGATCCTTTCTTGAAAGCTTTGAAGCCTGCCTTTAAGTTTGTATCTGCAGAAAGCCCCATGAGCTCTGCAAATCTTTCAGCCGGGTTTGACGTCCTGGGTGTTGCCCTCGACGCGTACCATGACGAGCTCGATATCGAGCTCGATACTTCCCAAAAAGGCATATCCTTGGCCTCTAACGTACCTCTCCCAGAGGAAAACACCGCAAAGAGGGCAGCGGAGCTCTTCTTAAAAAGGGTTAATTACAATGGAGGCATAAAAATTAGCCTGAGGAAAGGGATACCGGCCGGTAAGGGTTTAGGGTCGAGCGGAGCTTCAGCGGCGGGCGTCGCATTTGCCCTGAACGTTGCATTTGGAAACTTCTTAGACCTGAACGAAGTCATAGACATAGCGGCAAACTCTGAAAGTTCGCCCCACGCCGACAACGTATCAGCCAGCCTGCTGGGCGGATTTTCCTTTGTCTATTCTAAGTCTCCCTACAGCGCTTTTTCCATATACAGGGATTGGAAGTTTTACCTGATAATACCCAGATCCGAAACGCCTCAGTCAAAGACTGAGCTCCTCAGGAAGGCGCTTGGGGAGCCTGTACCCTTTGAAAAGTATGTTGAAGAAAAGTACGCACTTAACTCAATGCTAAAAGGGTTGCTGTATGACGATAGGGTCTCTTTCGGTAAAGGGATGAACGTGGATAGCTACCATCAAACTGTAAGGTCAAGGACAGGCATCTACTCAGACTTTGTTAAGCTCAGGAAACCTCTTCTAGAATCGGGGGCCCTCGGAGTATGCGTAAGCGGAGCGGGTCCTTCTATCATCGTTCTGCCAGGGGAAAACGTAAGTCAAAAAGATATAAACGAAATAATAAAAGAAAACGAAGCTTCTGCCGATTTAGTAGAAGCTAAAGTAAGCGAAGGAATAAAGATAAAGAAAAAGGAAATCTGATTACTTCAGAGGAACGTACAGCGATGACCTGCTTGCTCCTATACCAGGAGTTCCGTGTACAACTTTCTTTACAGGGTGTGCGTATTCCCCTATGTAATGGCCTATCATTTCTGGCTTTATTTCTATTTCAACGAACTCTTTTCCGCTGTAGACTTTGAACTTTTTGCCAACCATGCTGGGCAGTATTATCGTGTCCCTTTCATGTGTCTTTATCGCTTCGTCCTTTTCTTTCAGCTTCTCAAATATTATCCTTTTGCCGTAGTTGGTAGAGCTTAACCTCTTAAGAGATCTCCTGGCCCTTGCAGGTAACAGGTTCATAAGCTCGTCCATCTGCATGTTCCTCAGTTCTTCAACTGTATATCCCCTGTACCTGAACTCTTTTACCATGTTTTATCACTCCTTGTTAAAGGAATAAAAATGTTTTGCAATTTTACTTTCCTCTTCCTGTTTTTCTCGCGGCTATGTGCCCTACCTTTCTTCCAGGAGGTGTGTTTCTTGCAACAGTTGTTGGCTTTCCAGGGTGCTGGTGCCTTCCGCCTCCGTGCGGGTGGTAAACTGCAGCCATCGCAACTCCTCTCACCACAGGCCACTTTCTTGCTCTGGACCTCATAAACCTGCGTTTGTTTCCAGCTTTCAGGAAAGGCTTTTCTTCTGCACCTCCTCCTGCAGCAATTCCTACTGTCGCTCTCGAAGTGCTAGGTATTAAGACCTTTTTTCCGGACGGCATCTTTACGCTTGTCATGTTCCCTTCGTGGCCCATCACTATAGCGTAAGTTCCTGCAGACTTTACGAACTTTCCTCCGTCGTTCAGCACCTTCTCAATGTTAAAGATAAGAGTACCTTCAGGCATGCTTCCGATCGGCAAAACGTTACCGTCCTTTATCTGTGCTCCTGGACCTATACTAATTTTCTGTCCCACTTCAAGCTGCCTTGCAGCAGGAAGAAATGCCCTGCTTCCGTCTTCCGCTACAAGTACAGCTATTGGAACGCCCCTTCCCCTTTCATGAATTATGTCCTTTATCCTGTACTCTTTTGTAACTGAAGGGTCAAGCTGAGGGTATTTGAGGGCAACTAATTTGCCTTTTGTTGCGCTCCTGAACTGAGGAGCACCCTTTCCTCTCCTTTGTGGAAGAATTCTCTTACCCATTTTTACATCACCCCAAGCTCGGATGCCAAGTCTGAAGCCTTGAACTCAGGTTTGAGCTTAATGTAAGCCTTTTTACCTTTTTTATCAATAAGAGTGTTCACTTTGTCCACCTTTACACCGTAAAGCACTTCCACTGCCTCCTTTATCTGGTTTTTGTTTGCTTTGTAGTCAACGTAAAAAGCGAGCTTGTTCTCCTTTGTTATCAGATTAACGACCTTTTCTGTTTTAACGGCACCTTTTATTATTCTGTAGGCTGTCTCAGCGTCCATAAACCCCAACCTCCTTGAACCTTTCTTCAAGCGCTTTTAGCGAAGATTCAGTATATATTACAAGCCTCCCCGGTTTTCCACCAGGCGCAAGGTGGAGCACGCTCAGATCCTTTGCTGAAACTGCATCAACACCGGCTATGTTCTTTGCGGCCTTTATTACAGGAGATTTCCCGGACACAACAAGAAGGGGACCAACCCCTTTCTCTTTTGTCCTGTTAAGCTCCTTTTCTAGGCCGAGCTTTTTTAATAGGGCTTCAACGTCCTTTGTCTTGCTAATCTTTTCAACTTCGTCTGTAACTATTATGGGCAGATTTCCTTCGTACCTGTGCCCTCTTGCCTTAACAAGATCCAGGTTAACAGTTGAAGCTATAGCTGATTCAGTAGCGACAAGCCTTTCTTTTCTGTTTATCATCTTGTAAACCTTCTTTTCAGCCTTTGGAGGGTGAGCAAGCCTTCCTTTTACAACGCTCGCAACGCCTCCAGCTTGTCCAGCTCTCGGGGTTCCGGAACCCCTGATCCTGGCAAGCCTCGCTATACCGTAGCCCGTGTTCCAGGATTCAGCTGAAACCTTCATTCCAGCCGTCGGGTCTCTACCTTTTGGCTGAAGCTTATGAGTGAAAATTATCCAGAACGCCCTTTCTATTAGCGATTTGTTGACTCTAGATTCAAATATATCCGGGAGCTCTATTTCTTTAACGGCCTTTCCTTCAACATCTAAAACGCTAGCTTTCATATCTTAATCCCCTCAAGAGAAAGATTTAGTATGCTGGGTGGCTTGAATTCCTTGTCGATCCTCACTGATTTTCTTATCAACAAAGGCCTTCCCTTTGGCCCCTGAACTGAACCCATTATTATAATATAATCAGAAGTTACCTTCTTGAATGGGAGCTGAACTCCGGATTCCTTAGAAAGCCCAAGAACCCTCAGGTCGTATATTGTCCTTCTCTGATAACCCATCTGTCCGGCTCTCGGAACAGTGTACATTACTGAAGCGGGATGCCATGGTCCTATTGTTCCGACAGCTCTAACGCTCTTCCTGGATTTGTGCTGTTTCCTCTTTATACCGAACCTCTTGACAGGTCCCTGAAAGCCCTTTCCTTTCGTAACGCCTATTACGTCAACATAACCCCATTTTGAAACTACATCTTTTGGCTGAAGCACCTGGTTTATTATCTTTTTTACGTATTCAACGTCAGCTTTTACATCCTTTCCGGAAACGGGTATTTCGAGCCGGTATGGCTTCTTCTGTGAAAATCCAGCTTCCTTGGGTATGACATCTACTACCGCTCTTACCTCGCTAACCTTATTAACGTCAAGTGAATCTGTGAGCTTTCCGAAGTTTATTCTGTAGCCGTCATAAGTGCCATAAACCCTTGCGTCAACAACGTGCATTGGTGGCAGCGCTACAACAGTAAAGGGCACAAAGAGGGGCTTCCCGAAGTTCGGGGTTCCCTCTTTATCATCAGTTATTATCGCGTGCCCCATTCCAACTTTTAAACCGAGCACTGCCGCAAGGGACGGCTCTTCAGTTAAAGCATAATACTTTAATCTAGGGAGTATGCTTGAAGCTCTCTTTCTAGGATAAAAAGCTAAAGAGCCTCTATGTGGAGCATGATGCTTTCTGTGGCCTATAAGCCTTCACCTTCCCATCACTACACTTCTCTATTAATAAATTTTTAGCTTATATTTGAGCCTGCCACATGCCGCAAGGGCAGGTAGTTCACTACAAACC
>CAYFFZ010000014.1:0-20731 GCA_964342655.1 uncultured Nitrososphaerales archaeon | reverse complement strand
ATAAGCGTTTTATAGGGGCTATACATCCCATTTCATGAGGTAAGGGACTTTCGCCTCCTAGCCCCCATTGGGTTAAAGATTTAAGCTAATTACATTCATATATATTCAAATTTAAGTAAGTTATTGAGTACCGGGTCTACTATATGTTCATGTTTGTTGCTTAAAACATACCCCTTCCTTATGAGATATTCTAAAGTCCTTCTGCTATGAGGACCAGCGACTTTAAAACTTTCGCCTTTTGCTATCAGCCTTAATATTTGCCTTTCTTTGCTGGTGAGCCTTGATAATCGCTCTACCCAGAACATCTGAGCCCTATTGTCAGTGTAGATTCCCTCGGGATTACATTTTCCCTCAAGCATTCTCAAGCCTATCAGTGAAAGCCATAATGGGAATCCTTCCGCAACATAATAAGCTTCACCTATGTTCTTTTTTGGGCAACTTGTACCATACTGCTCAAGCCCTTTAGATATAAAAAACGTAGAATCTTCCTGATTAAAGGGTCTTATGATTAAATTAGAGAACGCTTTTTGAAGCGGTAAATCTTTCCTTTCCAAAATTTCCTTTGCGTAACCAAGCTCTGAAGAAGATAAAAGTATATTCAAATTTATTTTTCTAGCGGCCTTATAAAAAGCCCTCTTAATTCCAGTAAAAGTTGTACCGATTTTCCTCATTTCCGTAAAATCGTCTACAATAAGGCAAATTTTCACTGACCGAATGTAAGAAAGCTCTTCCAAAAAATTGTTTATGAAAGTTAAGCCATCTGATTTGCCTTTTTGATAATTTTCTATTTCTAGAATAGGTGCTTTTAATTCAGAAAATGAGCCTGTCTCTATTGAATTTGTTGCTTTTTTAAAAAAGTTTTTATATTCTTTCTTTATTATGTTTACAAAGTTATCAAAGTTTCGGACCTTCGTTCCATCAATCCATATGGCTTCACATCCTGTTTTAGTTACATAAGATTTTAACAAAGAAGTCTTCCCTATCCCCAATGGCCCAACTAAAAAAGAACTCTGGCTTTCTGATAGTTTTCCCAATTCGTTATCCCTGTCGTATAAATACATTAAACCCACAGGTTTATTAAATGAAAATTTTATTCTTCTTACACTTTCCAATTCAATTCTACCTTAATTCTTAGAATATAAATAGCAAAACCTAACATATATGTGGCCAAGAGCAAAGGCTGGTAAATAAAGTAATAAATAAAGAGATCATAAAATGTAAACTTTAATCTATAATGCTTTATGATCAAAATGTAAACTAAAATCGTAACAACAAAAGATCCTAAAAACATTGTAAAAAATTTCGTAAAATAAAAAAGATAAATTCTTGGGAATTTAGAAAATAAAGGAGTCAAATCAATTAATGGATTGAATAGATAAAGCATCATAAAATTGTTAATAAAAGGAGCTGAAATCAAATAAAACAGTCCCAGTGATGTTAAAGGAGATATCACGAAAACCAAAAATGATACAAAAAACCATGGAGCCTCCACTACATAAAAAATAAGTCTAATGAAATTGTTTAAAAGCCATTCAGAAAGACCATAAGACCACCTTATTCTCTGATTAAACCATTTCTTCATGTCTTCTGGTTGCTTAACAAAAACTTTAATGTCTGACATAACGTACTTAAGACCTTTAATATAACTTTTTAAACCCAGATCGAGATCTTCTGCATAAAAATGCCTGAACCCGCCTATTCTTAACAAGCTGTCCTTTTTTATCATAAAAGCTGCACCGTCAAGGGCTATCGTCTTTTTTAAAAACTTTGAGCCTATTTCAAGAAATGCAGATGAAATTGCATAATCCATTGAAGACATTCTTTCTAGAACTTTCTTTCCATAACCCAGTTTTATATAATCCAGTATGTCAGCACCTGATTCTGTAGCTATTTTGATCGACCTTGATATCAAATTATTAGGGATCGTAACATCTGCATCCAAAAAAATAATATAATCACCATGAGCCATTTTATAAGCCCTGTTGAGTGATTCAACTTTTCCGATCCTTCTGTCATTTACAATCAATAAACATCTGTCAATAAGTTCTGTATTAAAAAAGCCGTTCTCGGGTTCGTCTACAACAATTATTATTTCTTTTTCTTTATAACTATCGTCAAACAGTGCCTTTAATATATATTTTAAATTAGTTGAATTTCTGAAAACCGGTATGATGACAGATACCTTCGGCTGCAAGCTCAATTCTATTTAGTAAACACATAAATCGGCTTATTATTAAATTTTTTATTTTAGCAAATTTTAGTCTCAATAAACTTTATACGCTTTGAAGCTACCAATAAACTTAAAATAACTGCCGTTTATGTTTATAGTATAGCTTGGCAAAGACTCTAGTGCTTGTCGTTGACCGTGACGATGATATAGGTACAAAGACCGGTTTATCTACCCCTATAATCGGAAGAGAAAATGTTTTAGAAGCTGCCAACAGGCTTTTGTTGAGCGATCCAGAAGAAGCAGACGGAAACGCGATGATGGGCGCAATAAAGGTTTATGATGAGCTGAAAAAATCTAATGAAGACTGCGAAGTTGCAGCTGTCAGTGGAGATAGCGATGGTGGTTTAAAGGCAGATACCAAAATTAAAAATCAAGTCGCAGCTCTAAAGAAAGAGCTTAATTTTGAAGAGATAATTTTGGTATCTGATGGTGTAGAAGATGAAGAGGTTTTACCTTTAATCATGAGCTATGCTACAATTAGATCAATCATCAGGGTTGTGGTGAAACACAGTCGTAATATCGAAGAAAGTTATATCATACTCGGTAAATACCTCAAGATGGCTATTTATGACACGCGGTATTCTAAATACTTTTTAGGAGTACCGGGAATATTGCTTCTTGCATACTCTCTGCTATACATATCGCCTATCAGAGAATATGCCGGATATCTTCTTGCTCTTATCTTAGGCATAGCCCTCATTGTCAGAGGGTTCAACTTAGATAATGCAGTTGGACAGATGAGGAGGAGCACTAACTTTTTGGTAAAATTCCTAAGCGCAATGTCAGGTTTGATAATAATAGTTCTTGGTGGCATAAAAACTGCTCAAGAAATTTTACTTTCGCCAGAGTTCACAATTTTGCAGAAGGGGTTTGAAGTATATGCGTTTGGATACCTTATAGGCGCATCTATAATCACCATGGAAACATATGTATGGATAGCACTAGGTTTGCAGCTTGTGGTAAATTTCTTTTTATACTTCAGAAAAAACAGGTACCTCGCACTTAGAGAAGCCACCCTTTTAATTTCATTATTATTATTCTATATTCCCGTTTATAATATAGGAATAGTTTTAATGAACCCTCAAATTTCAGGAATACCCTTAGTAGTTATAATTCTGGCTGTACTTGCAATAATGATAATATTGGTTTATTATATTTTATCTGATTATTTCAAGGTTAAAAGAAAATGAAACTGGATAGTGCTTTAAGAAAGGTCATAAAAATAGTTGGAATTGAGGCTTTTTACGAAAGAATGCTGGATCGAGAAGTAAAAGAAGGCCCTCTGCCAAAGCACATAGCGGTCATAATGGACGGTAATAGAAGATGGGCTAATGAAAGAAATCTGCCAACTTGGGAAGGATACAGGTATGGCGCTGAGATAGCTGAAAAATTTGTTTTATGGTCTTTAGACTATAATATTAAGATAATAACTTTTTATGCTCTTTCAAAAGATAATCTATTAAAAAGATCTCCCCAGGAACTCAGTTCCATAATTGAAAACATGTACAATAAGCTTGAAAAGTTAAATGAAAGTGGGCTAATAGAAAAATACAAAATAAGAATAAAAACCCTTGGAAACAAAGAGCTTTTGCCGGATAGTTTAAAAAATAAAATAGAAGAGCTTGAAAATAGAACAAAGGAAAACGATGGCATGATCATTAACATAGCTGTTGCTTACAGTGGCCGTCACGAGATTTTAAATGCGGTAAAAGAAATAGCCAAAGACGTGAACGAAGGAAGAATAAAAGCCGAAAACATAGATGAACAAATGTTTATGTCCAAACTTTATACAGGAGATCTACCATACCCAGAACCGGATGTTATAATCAGAACTTCCGGAGAAATGAGATTAAGCGATTTTTTGCTTTACCAATCGTCTTATAGTGAAATGATCTTTATGGACATTTACTGGCCAGACTTAAGAAAGATCGACTTTTTGAGGATTTTAAGGACGTATGAAAAAAGGAACCGTAGATTTGGTAAGTAGTTTGATTTTATAAATTGAACTGTCCCAATTTAAAGGCATAAGGTTCCCAAGTTCAATGGCATCCTTGCGTTTACAATAGGAATACAGCAAAAGTACTTCAGCATGCGGTTAATGTTTTATCATCTCCTTATAAAAGGAAACTTTCTTACCATGTTTATATTATGACAAAAATTTTACTGTTCTAAAAGTTCGTAAATTTATTTATCGAATTCTTTAAATGTACTATTATAGTAATTTATAAGGTGGTATAAAGATGATCAACGTGATAATATCGCATTCTGCAGACCTCGATGGGGTCTCATCTGCTGCTTTATTGATAAGAAGGTCGATGTTTTTAAATGTGCCCTATCTAATATATTTAAGAGATTACAAGGACGATGAAAAAGTTTACCCTCAAAACATAACCAGCTTAAAGGAAGTCAATGTGATGATAGCAGATATATCAACCAACCTGAACGTGATAAGCACGGTAATTGAACGTATAAAAAATACGGATGGAAAGGTCGAGTGGACTGACCATCACGAAACAAAAGAAGAAATAATAAACAGCCTAAAGGGAATTGGTGTAGATCTATTAGTGGAAAAAAGCGCAGGATCGGCTTCTGTGCTCGTCCAAAAGAAATATGGCCTAGAAGACGATATTTCTGCATTAATAGCAGACGCAGGTTTTCAATCAGATACTCTGAACATTAAAGATCAATATGTAATGGATCTTGTTGACATAATAGACTATTTTAACTATTTAGAGAAAGACCCGCCTAGGTGCAGGCTTGCATTTTTAGCCGTTCAATTAGCGTTAAGAGGCCCAAGAGAGGTGATTAATGAAGATCTTGAAAACGCTTTAGAGCACTATCGGAAAAGAAAAAGCGAAGAACTTGAAAAAACTGCCAAATCGGTAAAGTTTTTCCAAATTAATGGGTACAAGTTTGCGATAGCCTATGCGACTTCACTGATATCCGGTACACAAGCAGCAAACAAAATAATAGAAATTAACGACGCAGATGTATATATAGTTGTTAAAGATGAAGGGGGGTTAAGCTTTAGAAGAAAGAAAAATTCAAACATAAACCTTGTCCCGCTAGCTAATATTTTTGGAGGCGGAGGGCACGAATACGCTTCAGGAGCAAGCCTAGGAAGAAAAGTCAACATAGATGAATTTGAAAAAGTTTCAGAAGAGATCTATCTGAAGATAAAGAGCAACTGGAGCGTAAAAAATAGCTCTTAAAAACCTTGATGTTCTTCACGCATTTAACTTACAATCGTTACTACAATTTGTCTTTGCCTTGGACCATCGAGTTCTACGAAAAAAACGCTTTGCCAAGTTCCTAGAATCATTTTTCCAGCAGAAAAAGGTATGCTAGCGTTGTTCTTTAAAATGATAGATAAAAGATGCGCATCCGCGTTGTTGTCTATCCAGTTATGCTTATAATCTCCGTTCTCCGGGGCTATCTTTTCTAACATATTTATGATGTCATCTTTTAAACCCCCTTCATTTTCATTTATTATAAGCCCAGCAGTAGTATGCGGGACGTATAAATTCAATAAACCGGGATCCCTTTCTTTAGCGATCATCCCATTTATTTTTTCAGTTATGTCGATCAGTTCCCTCCTTTTTTTAGTTTCAAGATATAAAAAATTTTGCCGTATCATAAAAAATTAATAGTTTTCCTCAAATATTTAATTTAGCTTTAACTTTTATAAATAATTAAGATTTTCTTAATTCAAATGAAGCTTTTGTTCCTTTCTGATGCCAGAAATTTTCAATTTTCTGATTCAATAATAAATTATTTAAAACCAGATCGTGTTTTATTTTTGGGAGATATTTTATTCGATGGTCCAGGACAATTTTATGTGTTCGATAAATCAAAAATGCAAAATTTTATAGAATATGAAAAATTAATAAAAGAAAATCAAGTTTATTCCGTTGAAAAATATCTGATAGTAAAGGGCAACACCCATATTTCAAAGGAAATGTTCAAAATTCATCTTTATTATTTCTTGAAAACTTTGAGGCAACTGGAAAGGCTTAATATTGATTATGTGTTGATAAGCGGCAATCATGATGCGTTTGTTGACTACGGTGATCTATTCTTACATAATGGATTAAATAGGGGTATTTTTGTAGAAAGTTATAAAAAAATTTTGATTGAGAACAACGTAGTTTTATTATCTGCTTATGGAGCCTCATTAGATCCTTTATCGGTAAAAAATGTAAAAATTGTAGCCACGCATGAAAGTCAAAAAAAGCTTATAGAAATCATAAAAAACCTAGGATCTTGTTCGGCTTTAATAAGCGGACACTATGGTATTAAGATTGAACTTTACTCAGGAGACAAAAAAGTGCCTTATGCGCCTTACGAAAAATTACTTATAAAAATAGACGATTTCCCTCTCTCGTTCGCTGTCTATGAGGATGACTCGTTTACTTTGTACAGGACAGATTTACAATCGTTGATAAATTATAAATTAAATAATTGGAACTACAAAACGATTTATAAAAAAATATGTACGCTTAATACCTAATTTTTCTTTATATTTTCTAATGCTTTTCTGACCTCTTCGTTCACTATTTTTCCTTCTATTTTACCTCTAACTTGAGACATAACCCTTCCCATTATTGTGCCGTAAAGCTTTGGAGGTTCTATGTTTTCTCGCAGAGCTTCGTCGATTTTTTCTTGTATTATCTTTCTGAGCTCATCTAAGCTTAATTTTTCTATATTCATTTCCTTTAGAGCGCTATCTAAGCTTAAACCCTTTTCAAGCATATACCTAGCCAGATCTATCACGGCTTCTTTTGCTATAGAACCTTTTGAAAACAGGTCTATTAGCTTGATAAATTCATCATATTTGATGCTTTTGCCTGTGTTCTGATAAGGAATAAAGACTTGAACGATGAGAGAAGCTAACAACGTAGGAGGAACATTTGGAAAACTTTCTACTGCGTTTTCAAAAAAGTCTATGAATTCAGAATCGAGTATCTGTTCTGCCATTTCTTTGTTTATTGAGTATCTGTGAGAAAATTCTTCAACCGCTTTCTCCCAGTTCTTAATTTCAATCTTGAATTTATCCTTCATTTCTTTCGTTATCTTTATTGTAGGTATGTCTGTTTCTGGATACATTCTGGATGCACCGGGCCTGGGCCTCAAATATCTTGTTGTCCCTTTATCTGTAGCGTACCTAGTTTCAGCCACAGGCCCTTTTAAAGCCATCTTTAGCCTTTCTTTTATCATTTGAAGACATAAAGTGGCCTTTTCCTTATCTCCAAAAACAAGAACGTATGCGTCGTTCTCAGTTACTTTCAGTTTATCTTCTAATTGATTTAAAATATTGGAATCAAAACCGTATTTTAAAATCTCATCTGAGTGAATTATACCCTTAAAGCCGAATAACCTGCATATGTCTGCAAGATCTAACCCCAACCTAGAATCAGGTACCGTCTCATAGCCCAACAGGCCTTTAAACCCTGGTGCTTTAAGGGCCATGGCGTTATCCTTAAAAAACTTTTTAGCAGTTGGATTATTAGAGCTCTTAAAGATTTCAGAAACATCTATAGGATCTATATTAAAACTCTCTTCATTTATCCCTCTTTGATTTAATCTGCTCGCAATTTCAAAAAGCATTTTGTGCCTTTTTTCTTCGAAATCGATGACTTTAGATACCTGTTCTAGTTTTTGTACTCCTTTAACTTCTACTATTCCTCCACCTTCTAATGAAACGTTAACATCTTGCCTGATCGTCCCAAGACCTCTTGCAAAAAGGCCTGTAAGTTTTAGAGTCCGTCCTAAACTTTCCGCTAGCGCTCTCGCCTCTTCTGAGGAAATTTCTAGGGGCTCAGTTGTTATTTCCAGAAGAGGTATACCTAATCTTTTAAGTTCATATTTTGAATAACCCTCACCCTTTTCCAGCAACCTTGCTGCATCCTCTTCCAAACATATTGTTTGTATACGGACGTTTTTTCCTCTAAAATCGAAGTTTCCGTTAAGCCCTACTATAGCGGTTCTCTGAAAGCCTGATGTATTTGAGCCATCTACTACTATCTTTCTCATAAAATGTATTTCATCGACTACAAGCGCGTTCAACATGTTAGATATCTTTATTGCGGCCTCAACAGAATACGGATCTGGCATGTGTGGCGGCTCTTCATCTGCTTCCACTAGACAGCTAGTTTTGTCACCAGCTAAGTAAATTATGTCCAATCCTTTTTTTATTTCAAATGCCGCCGCAGGGTCTATTTCGCCCAGCTCGCTCGCAGAAACCCGCAACCTCCTCCTGAACTCTACCTGTGTACTGTCTTCGTTTTTTGGATTGCAATTACAGAAAAGTTTCCTAGAGCTGTTTACTTGTATATGAATTTCGAACCCAACTTTCATTGAACTTCCCTCCTTTCACTGATTTCCCCTCTTAAATTCTTGGGCATGATCTCTCTTAAGCTAAATCCGTTACCTATTGCCCACATGGATTTTACAAGCGCAACTTCCGATAGCATATCCTCAAGAGGTATTACGCCCATTGATAGAAGATCCCTGCCAGTTTCATAGACAGTAAGCCTGACAGAACCCCATATGCACTGAGAAGTCATTCCTATAAACCCTTGATTTTTTATATAATCCTTTAGATAGGGAAAAGCTTTTCTGGATACGTGTCCAAGGCCTGTGCCTTCAATTATTATGGCGTCAAAAAGGTCTTTATCAAAAACTGAAATTAAATACTTATCACTTATGCCTGGATAAAACTTTAATAATGCAGCCCTTTCGGAAAACTTTTCATATAGCTTCATAGGCCCTTTAACTTCTTGTTTCTTTTCGTTGAATTTAATCTGTTGTTTTTTAACGTCAACAAATGCGAATGGCTTTGCATTTATAGATTTAAAAGCGTCTCTTCTGCTTGTATGGTTCTTCCTCACTTTCACCCCTTTATGTACAGCTATAATGTCATCATCTAAAGATGCGTGCATTGCAACATAGACTCCAGGGTTATAACTTTTTGCTGCGAACGTAACAGCTCCAAGTAGATTTGTTGCTGCATCTGAAGATGGACGGTCGGAAGATCTTTGAGAACCCACAAAAACTACAGGCCCTTTTGGATTTTCTATTGCAAAGGAAAGCGCTGAAGCTGAATAATGCATAGTATCTGTACCGTGAGCTATCACGATTCCTTCGTATCCTTTTTCAAAAGCATCATAGACTTCTTTAGCCATGAGCGTCCAGTTAGATGGTTGCATGTTTTCGCTTAACTCGTTCATGATCGTTTTTACGTTTATAGATGCTAAACCTTTTATTTCTGGAACCATATCTACTATTTGAGCTGCCGTAAAGGCTGGTTTTACTGCTCCAGTTCTGTAATCTATTTTGCTCGAAATAGTGCCTCCGGTTCCTATGATCAGTATCTTAGGACCATGAGACTCAAACTCTTTTTCTTGAACTACCTCAGATTGCACCTTTTGAGGCTCCATTTCTAAGATTTCTATTTTGCTTTTCTCTATACCGATGTTATACCCATTGATAAGCTTTACAGTTATGCGATCTTCATCCTCATAAAGGGTTCTAGGCATCACGATACCTTCATAAACTTGATCTTTAATCCTAAATTTCACCTTCGAAAAATCCTTTATTTCTTCCATACAATCAGATTTAAAATCTTCTAATAAAAGCGTTTAGTTCCTCTTCACAAAAAACTTTCAAGAGTCTTCTGCCTTAATAAAAATGAGCTTCTGAGCCAACTGCTCTTTGATGTGTAAGTCCTGGAAAAAGCATAATTTATCATGGACCTTTCATCTTCAAACTTTTTAACGTTTTTGAGCGCAAGCTCTGTGCCTTCCCTTACCCTCCATACGCCTAGGTTAGGAATCCAGTTCTTATCAACTTCCAAAAGAACTATCACTTTTGCCTGTCTATACTTTTCGTAAAGGTACTTTGCAACGCTGTACTTTGCAGCATAATAAGCTCCTTCGACTTCTTCTGCATAGCTCGTTCTCCCCAGAAATCCTTCATAATCCATGGCTACATTTGGGTTTTTATTTCCTAAAAATGGCCCCCAGCTTTCCATCATTTCGTAATAAAACTTACCTGGAAACAGCATCACTATTATCCTGTTTCCAACCGCGTAACTTTCTCCCAAGAAATATTCATTCAGTTCAGGGTAATTTTTTATTTCATCTATGAGCTTTGACGAAATTATAGAATCTACTGCTGTTATTGACCACCTGGTTGCGACCAATTTTCTTTTATAACCAAGTGCGCCAACGCTTAATAACTGCTGAATTTTGTAAACGCTTATGCCTTCTTTATGCAGATATGTTATAGCATCTTTAGCTAAAAGATCTTTGTCGTAATAGGCTTTTTCTATCCTTTTGTCAGCGGAGCCTCCGCTGTAATATATTATCCGTCCCAGTTCCCCGCCTCTTAATGTAAACCCTTCATAAGGATCAAACATTGCCTTTGGACTTATCCTTGTATATTCAAGCTCTAATTCTACGTTGCCATTATAAAGGCTTATTTCCCTTAATTTGGCAACAGAATTTTCATCAACATCTTTGTTCGGATGTGCCGGTTTGAACAAACCTTTTCCAGCTTTTCTTATAGTTAAAACTTGCTTTGAAGTTAACTTAATCCAGTATTTTGGATCGGTATAGATGTTTAGGACCCGAGGATCAACTAAACTAGGACCTATAAGCAACTCTTTTTTCCCGATTAAAGGAAGGTAAACGTAAGGAGGCGATAATCCGTTAACTATCTCCATTTATTTTTTTCCACCTTTGATCTTAAATAATAAAAATTTATCTTAGTATAATTTAATTGTTTCTCCAACTTTAGGGACTTCAGATATGTTTCGTTTAAAGATGATTCTGTTTATGGATTCATTAAGGTTTCTTGCCTTAGAATCTTCGCCGTGAACGACTATTATTTTTTGAACCTTATTTTTGAACTTTGAAATATAACTCAACAGTTGATTATAATCAGAGTGCCCACTGAACCCGTCTATCTTTTCAACTTTGCTGTTAACGTTTATCACTTTTATTTTACCGTTAGGATCCATTATGTTTATTTGTTTTGATCCATCTAGGACTCTTCTACCCAATGTCCCTGCTACCTGATAAGATACAAAGATTGTTTTGTTCTTAGGATCTTCAGCTAATTCAGAAAAATAAGCTACTGAAGGACCTCCTTCTAACATTCCAGATGTTGCTAATATTATCGACGGCCCCCCTCTGAAAACTTCCTCTCTATCCTTTGGATGACTTATTACTGTATACCTTTCAGTTATAAATGGGTTTTCCCCCTGAAATATTATCCTGTCTTTTATTTCTTTATTTAAGAATTCTGGATAAAGCAGATGTATGCTTGTAGCTTCTGTTAACATCCCTTCTATATATACCGGTACTTCAGGCAGCTTTTTTTGACTGATATAATCGTTTAATACAAGCAGTATTTCCTGCGCCCTTCCTACTGCTGGTACAGGTATTAGTACTTTACCTCCCTGATTTATTGTCTCGTTGATAGAGTTGATTAATTTGTCCTCTGCTTCTTCCCTAGAGGGCATTATGTCATCTTTTCCTCCATATGTTGATTCTGTAATAAGCGCCTCAACTCTAGGGTAAATGTAGTTAGCAGGCTGAAACAGCCTTGACTTGCCAAACTTATAATCCCCAGTATATACTAGGTTAAACAGCCCCTGTCCTATATGCAAATGTATTGTTGCCGATCCAAGTATATGACCGGCGTTCGTAAGTGTTAACTTAACATCAGGAGCGATATCTGTTACAGAACTGTATGGTAAAGTTATGCAGTGTTTTATAAAATCTTTTACGTGAGACATATCATAGTAGAGCTGTTTACCTTCGGACTCAGCCACTTTTAATGCATCAGTCAGAAGTAAAGTTGTTAAAGTCAGCGTAGGTTCAGTACAATAAACAGGTCCTTCATATCCATATTTAAAGAGTAGAGGTATAAAACCTGAATGATCCAAGTGCGCGTGAGAAAGAACAACTGCGTCTAGATCTTCTAGCATCAAGTTTATCAGGTCGAGCCTAGGGAACATATCTGCCATTGAAGAAACTCCGAGGTTTACACCGCAATCTAACATAATTTTAGATTCCGGCGTTGTAACCAGTATAGCAGATCTTCCAACTTCATCGGCTCCTCCGAGAAATGTTACCAATACGTCCTTTTTTGAAACTATCCTATCCCTAAATATCCTGTTTCCTATTTCCCTTAGAAGAAGGAGCCTTTCTTCTTCATAAGATTTTAGAGTGTGAACCAAAAATTCGTATGTCTGGGGATTATGGTATATAACCCTTCTAACTTTAACTTTCCAACCTATTTCCTGGGCAACTTCGTCTATTTTTGACCTAACTTCCCCTTCGAGAAGAGAAGGATCTTTAACTTCGATAAGTATTTCTCCCTGTATACCGTCAAATATTATTCCGCTGACTCCTGCTTCTTTAGGTATGAGCCTAGATATTTCTTCTCTAGCTTCCTCTTCTTCTTTTCTTTCGCTTTCATCTGCCTTTACTACCACATGTTTTTTAATCGCGCTAACTATGCTTGGTATAACGTTGGGATTTTGCATGAAGAATTTTAAATTTTTTGTATAAAGGGCTATTTTTGGACCTTCAAACTCTATTCTGCTGACTTGCGCTTCTTGAGGCAGTCTCTGAAAAATTTCCGAAATTACTGATGAAAGCTTTCCTTCTTCTATTCCCATTTTATATCTTTAATCTTTTTAAAAGCGCTTCTTTTTCTTCTTTAGTAAGTTCTCTGTATCCGCTTGCGTCAATAACACCTATATTAAAATCATTGCCGGTTGCTATGTCGCGTCTCATGGCAGATGTTATAGCTGTAGCAGCAAGTTCTATTCCCTCATCAACTTTCATGTTTTTACGATACAAATCTTCTAAAACGCCCAAAGCTATTGGTGAACCGCTGCCCGTTGCTGCCATTTCTTCTTGAGAAAGCGAACCAAAAAGATCCACCATGTACAAGCTTGGGCCTGTCTGGTCATAACCACCTATCAACGATTCGACCTGTAAAGGATACAATCTGTTATAGAAAAACACGTTGGCAGCCAATCTTGCTATAGCAGATACTGGTATTGGCTTTCCTCTTTCAACTTTGTACATTCTAGCGTGATACTTTAATATATCGATAACGTTCTGCGCATCTGCTACAGTGCCAGCTATGGTCATAGCTACGTGGCTATCAAGCTGATATAGCTTTCTGCCCAGAGTATTAGCTACAAAATAACCAGAAGTAACCCTTGCATCTGTTGCCATGATCACGGCATCCTTTACGATAAACCCTATTGTTGTTGTGCCAGTTTTAGTTATAGGAATGTTGCTATTCAATATAAAATCACTTAAAGATATTAAAATCAGCTTATAAATAACTTTTGCTTATTTATTGCTGAATTGTTTCAAACGCTACGTTTCCTGATTCTACTATGGCAAAAGAGGCTTTTCTGTTAAAATAAGGAGGTCCAATTCTAGAAAAAATCGTTATGATCAATCCGTCGTGATTAAACTTATAGCCTTCAGCCGGCTCATGGCTTCTAATTAAAAATTTTTTATTGTTTAAAGAAAGCCATTTCATAGATATATCTTTACCAAAAAGGTATCCAATTCCTCTAGGGGATTCTTCAAAACCCATACCTTCAAACGGATCGTTCCAAAGTATCTCGTACATTGACTCCCTCACTTTATTTTCATTGCTTAAATGAAAGGCGTTTATTGGAAAGCCTCCGTGCAAGGCTATAAATTCATCAGCTTCAAAAACTAAAGGCAAAACTTGAAACGTGTCAAAAAGCTCTTTATAAGCGTTTTCGCCCTTCTCATATCCAAATTTTTCCTTTAGCTTGTCCCTAATATCGTGGGGATAAGGTATGGAATTAAGATCAGGTTCATGATTTCCCCTAAGAGGGACATAATTAGAATCTAAAATCTGCTTAAGAAAAGATATTCCCATCCATGTTTCTACCTGATATGTTCCTCTATCGCCGTAGTCGCCCAGCGTTACCAGCACTTCATCTTTCCCAATTTCGCCTATCTTTTCTAAAATCTTTTGGAAGGTGGAAATATCCCCATGGATATCGCCTATTAAGTAATACTTTTTGGCTTTTGACCTTTCAACTATGTTAAATTTTGAGCTTCTTAACCTCTTTATGTGCATTATAAACTCTTCATATGAAATATCTTTATCTGGTATAGGAAGCACATCAGAAACTTTCATCGAGTTTCGCTCAAAACCTTTGTTAGCTCTTCTACAAGAGCCTTTTTGTTTTCTTTGCCAAATTTTTTAATAAGAATTCCCATGAGAAATTCGAATTTTTTGCCGTACTCTAAGTTTTTAATTTTGTCGTAATTTTCAGAAACTACTTTTACTACATCGTCGTGAATTTCATTTACAGGCGCAGGTTTTAACGAGATCTCTACCTTTTCTCCTTCTATCCATTTTTTAAGGTAATCTACTGCAGTATCGTGATCCGGTATGCTTCTGTAGTTTTGTATTATTTCTACCAAACCTGAAACGTCATCGGGTAAGCTTTTTACAGAATACCTTTTCATTAAATAAGATATTTCGTTTGCCAGCACATTTGCCGCAAGCTGCTTGAGGGACGGTTCGTAAAATTTTACCTTCTCGTAAACACTGTAAAGCTGTTTATCGGAACTTATCTTCTTCGCCAGCTCTTCGTTTATCCCATCATTTATTATTTCATTATACCTTTCTTCCTGCGAACCTCCTATTTCGTCCTTTACTTTCTCTATCAGAGCTTCTGTTATTATTACAGGGGGAAGATCTGGTTCAGGCATGTACCTATATTCTTCTTCAAACTCTTTTCCTCTGCTTCCTATGGTTATTCTTCTTTTTTCGTCCCATGCTCTTGTTTCCCGTACAACTTTGATGCCTTTTTCATGCATTGTTTTCTGTCTGAAAACCTCATAGATCACTGCTTTTTCAACTGATGCGGCGCCTGTGACGTTCTTGACTTCAACCCTTTCTCCTCCAGCATATGATACGTTTACGTCAACCCTCAGGGCGCCTTCATAGTCTCTTACGTTGATCCCTACATCTGAAAGTATCGTTGTAAGCCTTTCAACAAAATCTCTAGCTTCTTCGGCGGACGACATATCTGGTGCCGTGACTATTTCTATCAGAGCTATTCCTGATCTGTTATAATCTATTAGAGAGTACTTAGCGGTAGCCCTAGATCCTTCATAATAAATTCTTCCAGGATCCTCTTCTAAATGTATCCTTTCTATTCTAACGACCTTTCCGTTAGTTAACTTTAAAGCTCCATCGTGAGCAAGAGGATAACCTCCTGCTTTATCATACTGGGTTATCTGGAAGTTTTTTGGAAGGTCTGGGTAAAAATAAGTTTTCCTGAAAAAGTATGAAGTTCTATAAGGTTCCGCATTTAGCATAAAGACGACCTTTAAAGCCTCCTCAACAGCTCTTTTGTTAAGCGTTGGCATAGAGCCTGGAAGCCCAGTACAAACTGGACATATGTTTACGTTTGGGGGTTTACCTCTATAATCAGAAGAACAAGAACAAAATAGTTTTGTCTTCAAAGTCACTAGCTGCACATGAACTTCTAATCCTACCTTAATTTCTTCCAACATTTTTCACCTTCAAAATTTCTTCAATGATTTCGGCTGTCTTCAATACCTTAATATCTTCTCCTCTTAAACCTATCAATTGCCCGCCAACAAAGAATTCTCTTACTTTGCCCACGGGTAAAGATACAGCAGGAGAACCTGTCAGGTTCGGCAGAACAGTAAGAACATCTGAAGCGTAAGCTAATTTCGGATCCTCCAGAGCTTCGCCTATTCTCCATGGCAGAACTGGCATTGTGGGGATATAGAGGACATCATAACCTTTGATCGTTTTTTCAAATTCTTGTCTGATCAATTTCCGTAACTGCAGGGCCCTTAAATAGTAAGTTTCATAATAACCGGCTGAAAGTATGAACGTCCCCATCATAATTCTTGCTTTAACTTCTGGGCCAAAAAACGACCTAGCCTTTGTAATGTAATCCCTCCAATTACCAGTAGACTCAACCTTTGGACCGTACCTTATTCCGTCATACCTTGAAAGGTTTGTGCTAGCTTCTGCACATGCTATTGTATAATAAGCGCTCAGCAAATAATCTGTCAAGCTGAAGCTGTCTATATAATTAACCTCGAACCCCTCTTCCTCTAGTTTACTTACCGATTTGTAAAACTCTTTTTTAACTTCATCGTTAGAAAGCTCAACAAAGCTTTTTATTACAAGTATCTTAGGTTTAAATCCATTTTTTTCGTTAAATTCAACATTTAAAGATGTAGAATCTAAAGGATCCTTGCCAGCTATCAGTTTAAAAATAAACTTAACGTCCTTTGTATACTTTCCTAGGACCCCTATAACTTCCAAGCTGTTCGCGTATGCTATTAGCCCATAACGTGAAACTGCCCCATATGAAGGTTTAAAACCCACGATTCCGGTAAAGCTAGCAGGGGCTCTTACTGAACCTCCAGTATCTGAGCCTAGGGATACAGGCGCCATATTTGCTGCTACAGCTGCTGCGCTTCCACTGCTCGAACCCCCTGTTACATAATCGTAATTTAACGGGTTCCTTGTTGGACCGAAAGCGCTGTTTTCACCGGAACTACCCATTGCAAATTCATCCATGTTTGTTTTTCCCAGTATCTTGCCACCATTTTGTTTTAACTTCAAAACAGCTGTTGCATCATAAGGAGGTACGTAGCTTTCCAACATCTTTGAAGCGCACGTCGTTTTTATCCCTTTTGTAGAAATGTTATCTTTAATAGCTAAGGCTATACCCTTTAGATCACCACTAATTTTTTTATCATCTGGCTTAAGTAAGGTTATATAAGCGTTTATTTTGTCATTGAGCTTTAATGAGTTTTTGTAGTAAAAATCGTTAACTTCTTCCACGTTGATGCTTCCCGTTTCTATTTCTTTCAATATTGATAATAATGAATAACCCTCTAAGTTCATAATGTCTTTGGACCTTTGACTAATCTGTCCTTAACGTTGTTAAAAATTTTTATTATTTCATCTGAATCAAAATTAGATGGTATGTCGTCTCTTTCGTGAGTACCTTCTGGAGCAAGGACAAAAGCCTCCTTTGGAAGCTCGATAGATTCCAGTTTTTCAAGGAGTTCTCCTATAGCTTCAACTTTCTTGTTTATCATTTTTTCCTCGTCTTTCGACATCTTTAGCATAGATAACCTTGATAGTTTGCTTATCGAATATTTCATGGCACCAACCTCCTTACATCACGGGGATACAAAACAACTTCTCTTATGTTTTCAGCACCAGTAACTACCATCATAAATCTGTCAACTCCTAATCCAAACCCCCCGTGCGGAGGCATTCCATAGTTATATACTTCTAGGTGGTACTTAAAGCCTTTTGCTGAAAGACCGGTTCTTTTCAAACCTTTTCTTAACAAAGTTGGATCGTGAACCCTCTCCCCTCCGCTGCTCAGTTCAAGGCCTTTGTACATTAGGTCAAAAGAGCTACTGTATTCTTCATCTAATGGCTGGATATAGAACGGTTTAAGTTTCAGTGGCCAATCCTTGATAAAATAAAATCCCCCTACACTTTCTCCGAATGCTTCCAAGTGTTTTGAAGATAAGTCTTCTCCCTCTTGAAGTTCTTCTACGTTTTTGTTTATCCATTTTACTACATCGGAATAGCTATACCTCGGGAATTTTTTTGAGATATCCAATAACGGTGCCTTTACCTTCCTTATTGTTTCCCCCTCTTTTTCATAGAGCTTGTTCAGGACATATTTTACCATATCCTCAAGCAGGCTCATCAAATCATCGTTCTTTAAAAAGGCTGCTTCGACATCAAGGCTTATGGCTTCACTCAAATGCTTTAAAGTCCTAGAAGGTTCAGCTCTAAAAATAGGGCCTATTTCAAAGACTCTTTCAAATGGCATGGTCAGTTCTTCTTTGTATAACTGAGGTGATTGAGCCAAAAATGCTTGTTTATCATAATACATGAGAGGAAATAACGCTGCTCCTCCTTCTGAGGCTGTGGCTATTATTTTTGGTGTTTGAACTTCTAGGAAATTCTTAGAAATTAGGTATTCCCTAAAATACTGCAAAGCCTTTGACCTTAACGTAAATACGTTTATGTTATATGGCCTTCTCAAATCAAGAGCCCTATAATCTAGTCTGAGATCAAGGGCTGGAACATCTGTAGACATTATGTTAAAAGGTGGCAATTTTTTTGGTTTTGATAAAACTTTAAGCGAATTTACATGTATTTCAAAACCGTTAGGAGCCTTTTCTGTCATTCTTATGATTCCTTTGGCCCAGATCACCGAATTTTGCTTTAGCTGACTGTTCATCAGCTTTTTGTCCTTAATAACAAGCTGCACTTGATTCCTATTTTCATAAACTATGATGAAAGATATTGTTTTTTGTTCCCTTATGCTTAATACCCATCCATATATTTCGGCTTCTGAACCTTCATTTATGCCATTTTGAGTAACAAGCATCTTACCTCATAAGTATTATAAAACGAGTTTATTATCATTTACTAAGTGTTATTATACCATTTAAACAAAAATTTAAATTATATATTTGAAAAGCGTCAAACCTTATAAAAAAATAATTATAAAAAGTTTGAAATTCTTGTTTTAATTAAGATCCGAATATTTTTTCCAAATCGTCATCAGTATAACCTTTGATTAAACCGCCCCTTAACCAAGGCTGGTATTTTGGTATTATCCAGAACTTCATGAGCAATATGTATATGATTCCGCTTATCAAAAATGCTGAAAGCCACGAATTTGCAAATATCATCTGCGTAGCAGGGTTTACCACCCATCCCCAGTCAGCCAAATAAGTTATTATAGTAGCTATAAGGAAAGCAATTAGAGCTGCAGGATTTATCCCTTTCCAGTACCTGAACCTACCGTGGCTCATAAACACATCAGAAACTTCAAACTTGTACCTCCTGATTATCGCATAGTCGAACGCTATTACTCCTTCAACAGCGCCTAAAAGAGCACCGTAAGTGAGCAACCATCCGTAAACATAAGAATATGCTCCAGCAGAATAGAAGGCCCAAGCTCCTAACAGCATGCTTATCACTATACCGATTACTATCCCTCTGAACCATGTCAGATATTTTGAATAGGTGTTAGCTATGTCATATCCGGGCGCAACGGAGTTGGCGAAAACGTTTACAACGTATGTTGCCAGCATGAAAACAAACAACACAAAATATGCTACTGGCTTAGGAAGTATTACGGCAGATAGTATTACTGGATCTATGATTCCTTTACCTCCGTTTAGGCCCAACACCATCGTAGCGCCGGCTGATAGTATGCCCATCGCTCCAACAGCCGCCATCATTAACGGCATTGGAATCTGACCCATTGTTTGAGAAAATTGTGATTTAGCGAATCTTGTAAAATCCGGCATGCTGAGTGCCATAGTTGCCCAGTAAGCTACATTAGCGTTCATAAAGCCTATTACTGCTAACCAGAAAGCAAAACCTGAAACTCTAGTAGGTATAGCCATTATCGGTGCAAAGCTCCAGCTTGCCATATTCATAGTATAGGCGAAAAGCAGTACAAACCCTATAAGAACAATCGGTGCGGCTGCCCTTGCTAGCCACTTTAAAGCAGGTTGCCCCTCATAAGGCGGAGAAACGTAGAATAATATGAGCTGTGTTATAACTACTATTGAAAATGTAGGCCAGAATATCTGCGGAAATGAGACTGATAGACTGTAAGCACTACCGGTAAGCACGATCGGTATGTGCCTTGCTAATAGGTACATAGCTACAGCTGCTTCAGTTATTATATAAGATTCTATACCCCACCATCCCATCGATATGATTGCTCTAATCCAAGATGGTATTTGTGCGCCATATATACCCCATCTTGATCTGGTAAGCTGAGGTTCTGATAAACCATACCTAGCCCCTCCATGCGATTGAATTATCATAGGAACTAAAGTAATTGCATTACCTATGAACATCAGAAGTATAGACTGCCACCAGTTTAAACCCATTGCGAGCCCAACTGCGCTAAGCGTCCACGTGGGCACAATAACTACCATTCCAAACCAGATAGCCAAGTACGTCCAAGCTCCCCATGTTCTAAGCTTTACTGGGGTTGGATGAAAGTCCTTGTTCCATAAATAGCTCTCTTCAGGAAATTCTTTCTTGAGCTCCACTTGACCCCTGTCTTTGTAATAGACGATTATAGAAGGTCTATCTATATCTTCTTCCTGTTTAGTCATCAGTGAGAAACGTTAAGAAAAAAGTGAAATATAAACTTTTAGTAAACCAAAATTATTGATTATTTATTATATTTAATTTTTTCAACACAAATTATTATAAAATTAATAATTTTTTAACTCTTTGTATAGCTTATAAACTAAAATTTGATTTTAATATATGATAGCCTGGATTTATAAAATTTTGTATTAAAAATTCGCCGGGGGCGGGATTTGAACCCGCACGGGCTTACGCCCACAGACTTAGCAGGCC
>CAYFFZ010000013.1:0-21107 GCA_964342655.1 uncultured Nitrososphaerales archaeon | reverse complement strand
TATATAAACCTTAACTTCACAACGAGACCATTCAATAATTAGCTAAACATATCAAAACTTGACTGATGATTGATGCGTGGAAATAGATTAGTTAAATAGATTAGTTGTTGATTAAGTACTTGTCAACCGCTTAATTACGGCGATTTTTTGAAAAAATTGCATGGTTTAAGCTAGGTAAACTTAATGTCAGCACCTGCATGTTAGATAAACAGGCTAACCCACTTGTGAGATCTATAGTAAGCTATCATGTCGTGCATTATTGCAACGAGCGTTGTCCATTGATCCTGCTCTCATTAGACTTGTAGTATGACCTTGTCCTCCTTTTTGTTATCATAATCTACAAAAGGTTAAAGATCAAAAAATTGGAAACAACTAGGCATAAAACTGTGAAAATTAAATAAAATTACTTTTCTATTACGGATGGATAATAATGATAAAAAAGTGTTGCTAACCATGGTAATACGCTTGCTTGCTGCTGACCCGTGCGCTTTTGAAAATTTCTTTAGTAAAGCCTGCTGAGAAACGTTTTGATGCACTAATATATTTAAAGCGTTAAGCTTTAACCATGCTTTTTTGAAAAGCGTAGGATTTTAACCGAAAAATTTATTCGCCGGCCGCGGCATATAATTTTTCAGAAACGATAAATTGCTATTAATAAGTATTATTATGCGCGAGCTGCTTGCATCTTGCTATGTAAACACTGAGGCTCAATTTTAAATCAGAGCCAGCGGGCAAAATTATTTTTGAAATACAAAGTAAAAACACCTCGCCCATTGCAAAGCGTAACCTAATGCTCTGAAAAAAGTTTAAGATATAAACGATTATAGCCGTATCTTGTTTAAATTTAACAAAAAATATAAAGCAAAAAATGTTTTTCTATGACTTGATTCAAGATTAAGTGTTTTACGAGATAAATTGCGGTTCAACTGATAAAATCCGCTCGTTTCTAAATATGAGAGCAACATAAAATTTTAAATTTAATAAATTCGCGACAGACCTTAAAAGCGTTTTCTCGGAGCATAAATCGATAGATCTTTTAGGTTCAGTCTAGTTAAACTTAAATATGTTAAAAATGTAAAAATTTATTGAAATGAATTATGAATTTTCTGAAGAAGAAAAACGTTTTAGGGAAAGCGTCGAAGAATTCTGTAAAAGATACATAGAACCCAGATGGGTTGAAATAGACGAAAACGGGCATATCCCCATTGACCTTATAAAGAGGCTTGGAGACCAGGGCCTTTTTGCAATCCCAGTTCCTGAAAAATATGGCGGAATGGGAGGAAACATGACTTTAGCGGCTATAGCGGTTGAAGAAATAGCGTACCATGATCCAGCTGTAGCTGTAGCTGTTTACACTTTGCTTCAAAATGGATGGCCTTTTGCTCTCTCGATCTTTGGAAGCGAAGCCGCTAAGCAGGAAATTATTCCCAAAGTAGCTTCAGGAGACGCGTTCTTTGGAATAGGGTCGACAGAACCCCAGGGTGGGTCAGACGTAGCCGGCATAAAGACCGTGGCTAAAAGATCTGGAAACAAATGGGTAATAAACGGGGAAAAGGCTTACATCAGCGGAGTTAGGGAAATATCTGAACTTCCGGAAGGGGGAGGGTATTTTCTCGTTTCAAAAACAGAAAACGCCGAATGGGGGCACAAGAACATAACTGATTTTGTGCTTTTACCAAAATGGCACGGAAAGATGAGCGAGAATGTTAAGCCAACAGTTTATGGCGAAATAGGAAGGCATGGAATAAGCACCGGAGGGTTTAAGATAGAAGATTTTGAAGTTGATGATGAATTCAGGATAGGTGAAGTAAACAAAGGGTTTTACTACGTCATGGAAGGTTTTAACATAGCCAGAGTTCTAGTTGCAGCTGCAACCATAGGTAGCGCCAGGTGGGCTCTTGACAAGGGTGCCGAATGGATAAGAGAGAGAAAACTCTTTCAGGGGAAACCAATAGCTTCTTTCCAGGGAGTGAACTTCAGATTTGCTGAACTTTATGCAGAGCTTGAAGCTGCAAAGTACTTCGTTTACAGAGCAGCCTGGATGGTTGATAACACATATCTCACAAGTTCTCCGAGATTTAAGCCGAGGGACCTCGACGTTCCTGTAGCGCTCGCAAAGATGAAGGGACCTGAGACGGCAACGAGGATATACGAAGAAGTTTTGAAGTGGCTGGGCGCATACGGTTACACAAAGGAAAGCAACGTCTACAGGGGCTGGCTTGGCACTTTTTCATACACGATAGGTGCAGAAGGTTCTCAAAACATAATGAGGTACGTTATAGCTAGAGAAGTAATAGGAAAAGAATACGTCAGCCACACGGGATAGATTTCCGGTGCTGAAAATGAGGATACTTGTGGCTTTAAAGCCCACTTATGACGTTAGCCAGCTCAAGTTTGACAGCGAAGGCGTTCCTCTGTTAGATACATGTCCGGTAACTCTTGGGGAAGCCGATAAGTGCGCTCTTGAAGAAGCCCTGAAAGTAAAAGAATCCAAAGGGGCAACAGTTGTCGCTGTTACCGTTGGTCAGAGCGAGGCGCACATAAAAGGTATAAGGGATGCGCTGGCGATGGGCGCCGACGAGGGTTACGTAATCAAGCTAAAAAACGCATGGAACCTAAGCTCAATAACTGTGGCTAACGCAATAGCGCGCTTTGCTGGACTGACTGGACCCTATGATATAGTTTTCACAGGTTCGGGAGCAGGGGACACGCATTCCTCGACCATTGGGCCAATGGTTTCAGCGCTTTTGGGGTTCAGGCTTGTAGCAAACGCTGATAAGGTCGAAGTCAATGAAAACAAGGCTACAGCAAAGTGCACGATGGAGGACGGGACTTATAATTATGAGGTTGAATTTCCTGCTGTAATAACGGTAACTTCTGAAGCGAACGAACCTAGGATTCCTACTCTTAAGGCAATACTCAGATCAAAGAACATGCCAGTTAAAGAGATCGAGCCAGATGTGCTGGGGTTAAGTGCAGAAGAGTATAAAGATCTTAAAGTGATAAAACACATGGTAGAGAGGAAAAGGGTGATACTCGAAGCGAACGACCAGAAAAGCGCTGAAGAATCTGTTGTAAAGCTTCTATCGTTTTTAAAAGATGATGGAGTAATCTAAAATGAAGGTTCTGGCATACGCAGAAGATCGTTCATGGGCTGGTCAGATAAAGAGCCTTTCAGACAGCATAAACTCTGAAGCGGCTGTGTTTTCGCCGGGAAGAGAGCTCGCAGAAAAAATTTCCGGCTTATACGGGGAAATATATTACTCTGATCTTGGACCATTTGATCCATTAGCTTACGTTTCTGCGTTTTATGAAGCAGCTAGATTGTTTTCAGCAGATATAGCTGTATTCCCGTGCACAGGAAAGGGAAGGGTTTTGGCTGGACTTTTTTCCGCAAAAAATTCAAGATCAACGGTAACAGACGTTTACAGGGTTGAATCAAATGAGAACTCTCTTGTTGCAAGAAGGCTTGTTTACGGAGGAAAAGCTGAGGCGAGCCTTGAACTCAAACTTCCTGCAACCTTATGCTTGCTACATGGGTATTATACTGAAGCTGAAGCAAACTTCGCTTCTAAAATCAAGGAAGTCAGCAAACAGAAGTCAACCTGCAGAGTTGAATTTAAGCCAAAAAATGTCGAAGGCATAGAACCCGATAAATCAGAAGTTGTAGTTGTGGCAGGAAGAGGGATAAGAACAAAGGAAGATCTAAAGATGATAATGGAGTTAGCAGGCATACTTAAAGGGGCGTGGAGCGTTACGAGGCCTCTTGCAGTTGATGAGGGATGGTCAGAAACCTGGATAGGCATTTCGGGGTTAACCGTAAGCCCGAAATTGTACATTGGAATAGGGGTTTCGGGTCAGCCTCATCACATGATGGGGGCAAGGTCATCTAAAATAATAGTGGCGATTAACAGGGACAGAAACGCACCTATATTTGAGGAGTGCGATTACGGGATCGTGGGAGACCTTTACGTCGTTGTGCCTGAAATGATTAAGAAACTTAAAAACGTGAAATAAAAATGGCAGAACAGGAAAAGTTTGATGCGATCGTAATCGGGGCAGGTCCATCAGGGCTGAGCGCGGGATATTTTCTGGCTAAAAAAGGGTTAAACGTTGTTGTTCTTGAAAGAGGGATGGAAGTCGGGTCTAAGAACGTTTACGGAGGAAGGATTTATGCGCATGTGTTCGATAAAAACTTTCAGGGCTGGAGAAACGAAGCGCCTGTGGAAAGGTGGATTAAAAGGGAGAAGATGGCTTTACTTTGTAAAAGCGGTTCTGTTAATTTTGAATTTGAAAGGGAAAGAGGACAGGGCAGTTTTACCGCACTACTTAACCCTTTTTTAAAATGGTTATCCTCACTTGTTGAAAGCGAAGGGGGGACAGTTGCTACAGGAATAAAAGTCGATTCTATAAATTTTGAGCACGGATACGCAAGAGGAGTAACGGCAGGTCCCGATACGCTTGAAGCTGATTATGTGGTAATAGCAGAAGGAGCAAACACGCTGCTTTCTGAAAAGCACGGGATAAAAAGGGCTCTAGGTCAGGAAGATATGTCGCTCGGGATAAAAGAGGTGATAAAGCTCGGCAAAGATACGATAAACAAAAGGTTATCTCTAGAGGACGATGAAGGGGTAGCGCAGTTTATCCTTGGAGAGCCACTTCATGGGTTATCAGGCGGCGGGTTCTTGTACACCATGAGAGAATACGTAACTATAGGGGCTGTAGTAAGGCTTTCTGAGTTTGCCAACAAAAGATATAACGCGAAGGATCTGGTTGAAGATCTGAGGCTCAGTCCATATTTAAGTAAAGTTCTTGAAGGGGGAACTCTGGTTGAATACTCTGCTCACCTTGTTGCAGAATCAGGGTTCAAGGGGATTATCAAAAAGCCCTATGGCAACGGTTTTTTGGTTGTAGGGGATGCTGCGGGTTTTCTTTTGAACACAGGATTTACTATAAGGGGCGTGGACATGGCAATAGAGTCAGGAAGGCTTGCGGCTGAAGCTATAGCTAAAGCACATTCAGAAGGGAAAAACTCTGAAGAATCGCTTTCCATTTACAGAAAGTTGCTGGATGAGAGCTTTATTATGAAGAATATGAGGAAGTTTTCAAGAGCCGCAGATTTTCTTTCAGATAACAAGATCTACAAAAATTATGTGAATCTGGCGTGCTCAACAGTAAAAGGTGTTTTTGATGAAGGCGAAGAGGCAAAGAGAATGTTTGAATCTTTCAAAGAAGCTTTAAACATCGAAGGGATTTCGTTTTTATCTGTGCTAAAAGACGCATGGGAGGCTTACAGATCGATATGAGCGAAAGATTTAGCGTTGAAAAAAGATTATCTTTAACAAACTTCAAATTATACGATAAACCCCACATAATAGTTGACTATAAAAAATGTGAAGGGTGCAGCATGCCCTGTATAAGCTCTTGCCCCGCAGGCCTTTATAGCGTAGATGAAAGCAACAGGCTGAGGTTTAACTACGAAGGCTGTCTTGAGTGCGGAACATGCCGCCTGATATGCCCTAGAGACGCTGTAAAATGGGAATATCCGCCGGGGGGTTTTGGAGTTTGGTATAAATTTGGATGACAGGCCTGTAAAAATAAAAAATTGAATTGTTGATGCAAAAACCCTTTTAAAGACTGCACGAAACCTTTTTATCTTTGATTTTTTCACTTTCAGAATGTGACAGAAAAAGAGTATAAGTTCATCGTGACGTTTAAGCCTAAAGAAAGCTGGGTAGATGATATATTCTTGGGCAACCTGTTGGGTGAGCTTCTGTTCAAGCTGCAAAATGAATCAAATGCGTTCACTGTAGAGATAAAGAAAGTAGAATGAGACTTAAGAAGGCTTACATTTCAACACTCAACGGTAAAGCTTTCTATTATTATTTAAAACTGCTCAGATCAGCTGATATTCCATTTAAAATAACTCTTCCTGGTAGCAAAGAGGCTTTGGAAGGTGTAGCTTTTACGACAAAAGATGAATCTAACGGCAGCCAAAAAGAAAAAGTGCTTTTTGAGGACATGTCTTTTGATGAGACTGTAGACTTAATGAGGGCTGTAAAAGCTCTTAGCCGTTTCAGGAGCGTAAACCTCGGAATAGACCCGGGTAAAGCCACAGGCGTTGCGCTTACTCTGGATAACTACCCGCTCATTGTTAAGGTTTTTTATGACCTTGAAGACATAATAAACTTTGTAGTTAAAGTGATGGGAGAGTTCAGGAGCGTAACGATAAAAGTTGGAGACGGAAACCCAGAAGTCGCTTCAAAGATTTTGGGGGGACTGTCCAGGATATTAAGAAAAGGGGATGTTCTTATGCTGGTGAGCGAAAAAAGGACAACTCCAAAAGGAAAAGCGACCTACAGGAAAGACATGAGCGCAGCAGTAAAGATTGCTTCGAGAGAAGGAAAAATTTACAGTTAAGCTAGAGTGGTGTTAACTTAACCTAATTTCGACAACCTCAGGCCCATTATCAACGGGATCAACCATTCTGGCAATAGATCATATCTGAGAGAGGCGCAATCCTAGAATGGATAACTGGCATAAATTCAATTCATCAAGACGATAAAAGGTTAGATTTTTATACAGCTAACAAAGAAGACCGAGTCGCTAGGCTAGATTAAAATAATATATATTAGTCCTGCGTAAATAACATTATGAAATACACAAGGTTAGGCAACACAGGAGCAATAGTCTCAGTTCTTGGTTTGGGGACGATGACATTCGGAGAGAAGGACATTTCTAAGTTGGGAACGGTTCCTATGGACATCGCTAACAGGCTTGTTAAAAAAGCGTATGACGCGGGAATAAACCTCTATGATACGGCAGATGTATACGAAGAAGGCAGAGCTGAGGAGATACTGGGTGAGGCTGTAAGGCCTTTCAGGAACCAAGTAATAATAGCTACAAAAGTTAGGGGTAAAACCGGACCTGGTTTAAACGACGTTGGACTGTCCAGAGTTCATATATTCAATTCAATCAAAGCAAGCCTCAGAAGGCTTGGTACTGACTACGTAGATCTATACCAGTTTCATGGCTGGGACGTATTGACGCCCATCGAAGAAAGCATGGAAGCTATGGAACAGCTGATAAAAGATGGAAAAGTGATATACCCCGGAGTTTCAAACTTCGCCGCTTGGCAGATTGCGTACCTGCAGGGGATGGTAAAATCAAAAGGTTACACACCTTATGTATCAGCTCAGATGAACTATTCCCTTCTTAACAGGGACATCGAGTACGAGGTTGTACCGTTTTTGAAATATTCCAAAATGACTCTTCTCGTTTGGAGCCCATTGCACGGAGGCATACTTTCAGGTAAGTACACAGACCTTGAAAAGCCACCACCGGACACGAGATTGGCAAGAAGAGGAAGGCTTTTCCCCTATTTTGAAAAAGAACAGCTACCATCGATATTAGATAAAATAAACGAGATAGGAAAAGAAGTTGGGGCAACTCCTGCTCAGGTAGCTATAGCTTGGATACTTAGCAAGGGAGCAGTTGTCCTTATAGGTGCCAGAACGGTTGAGCAGCTGGAAGAAAACATAGGAGCTGTGGACGTAAACTTGAAACCTTCTCACATAAAAGAGCTTGACGAGCTTACCGAGCTCAGGAGCATGTACCCTAACTGGATGATAGAAAGACAGAACGCTGAAAGGATTCCCAAAGACTTTATCTGATGTTTTTTATTTTTTCTAGTATGAGAATTTTTTATGCGTTAAAAGAGCAGTTGTAACAATCAAGATATATTAAGCAGCTTTTTTGTGAAAGTTGATGTAATATGAGCTCAGATTAAATAGATCTTCTGGTTTACGTATTATAAAAAAGAAAAGGTTATAACTTTGTTTATATACAACTTTTCTTTAATATGTCAGCAGAATTTTCGCCTCAACTGAAACAGACTTTTGAGGATATAAGAACGATGAAAATAAGAGGAGCAGGAAGGATAGCGAGGGCCGCTGTAGCGGCTTTAAAAAATGAAGTCTTTTATGCTTCTGACGGTTCGCCTGAAGATTTCTTGAAAAGGATGGAGGCAGCCGCAAACTACCTTAAAAGTTCAAGGCCAACTGCAGTATCTTTGCCTAACGGCATCAACACAGTCATAAAGAGCATTCAGAAAGGTATAGCGCAGGGGCTCGACCTTAAATCACTTAAGGAGTATGTTGCTAAAGAAGCAGATATATTTATACAGAAGAGCATAGAAGCGCAGAAAAAAATAGGGGAGATAGGTGCTAAAAGAATAGTTAACGGGGACACTTTGTTAACACACTGTAACAGTCAGTCTGCTATAAGCGTGATAGAAACAGCGTTTAAAGAGGGAAAGCAGATCAAGGTTTACGCCACTGAAACTAGGCCCAGGTTCCAGGGACGGCTTACAGCGGCTTATCTGGCAGACCATGGAATAGACGTTACCCTCATTCCAGACACAGCCGCGAGGCTTTACATGAGAAAGATAGATAAAGTCGTTGTTGGGGCCGATGCTATAGCTGTGAACGGAGCTGTTGTTAACAAAATTGGAACTTCGCAGATAGCGGCTCTGGCGTTCGAATCAAGGACAAGGGTAATGGTTGCCGCTGAAACTTACAAGATAAGCCCCCAGACTTACTGGGGAGAGCTTATAGAGATAGAGATGAGGAGCCCTTATGAAGTAGCTCCCAAGTCTTGGCTAGAAAAGCATCCCAGGATAAAGGTGATGAACCCAGCTTTTGACGTTACTCCACCACAGTACATTGACTTTATAATAACGGAAAAAGGAATTTATCCTCCACAGGGCATAATAATGCTTTTTAAAGAGCTTTACGAACTAAGCTAGAATCAGCGTAACAGCAAGCATATAAATTACAAGCCATGTTATTATATAGGATCCTAGGCCGTGGTAGCCCGCTTTTCTCTTTCCTATAAGCTCTACAGAATTTTTAAAGGCATAAACTGCTAATGAAGCCAAATAGAAAACTATTGGTGACACAAGAGCGAGATCGCCCATCCCGTGAATATAAAGCAGGGCGCTTACGACTCCTGCTGCGCCGCCAAGAATCACACGAACCCAGTATAGCTTATTAAGCTGATTTTCCTTCATCTTTTCTATGGATTTCTTATCGGACTTGGAACTCGATGCACTCATTAGCAGGATCTACCCATTTATACATGGAAAATACATTAATAACGTTTACTCGTTAGATGAGTTAAGGTATTCATTTACAGTTAAAGACTATGAATACGCTTTAAATCTGCACTTAAAGATAGGCGTGTGGTTTTCTGATAAATATATAAAAGAAAGATGGGAGGGCGAATTTATCAGAAGCTTAAGGGACTTTCTTGAGGGAAGCAGGCTTGAAGGAGCTGAAGTACCACCTGGTCAGAGGATAATAGCATTGCGCTTGAGCACAGGTGTGCTTTACGTAGAGCTTTTCGGAAGTTCAAACTTGGTCTGCGCAGACAGATCAGGAATAATAAGGTGCGCTCTAAGGGAAGAAGAGTTCAGGGACAGAAAAGTAAAGGCTGGGGAAGTTTACGCTATTCCAAAGCTACGAGGTATGCCCATTTCAGAGTTCCCAGAGCCACCTTACAACGAAAAGGTTCCAGTTTCAAAGCACCTAGGCTTTTATCTTGCTACATCAAAAAAATTCATAGATGAGATCCTGTACAGGGCCAATGTGCAGCAGGATAAAAGGGCGGATCTGCTTTCGGAAGAAGAAAAAGAGGCCATAAAAAGATCGTTAAAAGATCTGGTTGAAGAGTGCAAATCTTCAGAGCGCATGTACCAGTATAAAGACGGAACATATTCTCTCGTCAGGCTTTTGTCTAAAGGGGAGCCCATCGCAACATATGGTGTTCCTTTTGAAGTGAAAGACGCGTTCGATCCTTTTCTCTTCAGGATAGAAGAGGCTTCTGAAGATGAAAAGAAAAAGGTCCTTGCTCAGAGTTACATGGAAAAGGCAAAAACCCTCAGAGAGATAGCCCAGAAGCTTATGTCCGGCCAAGAAGACGAGCTAAAATCTTACATAAAAGAGAAAGGCGGTAGCTTTGAGAACGGAATTCTGAAAATCGAAGGGGAAACCGTAAGGGGAGACTCTTTACCGGCACTGGCTTCAAAAATTTACGAGAGGGCTAAAGAATTTGAGGCAGGAGCTAAAAAGGTTTTAAGGTCTAAGACAAAAGGACACGAAAAGAAGGTTAATGTTGTAAGCGTAAAAAAGAGGGAGTGGTATGAAAAGTACAGGTGGTTCTTTACTTCTGAAGGGTTCCTCGCAGTCGGTGGGAGAGACTCAAGCAGTAACGAGGCCATTCTGAGAAAATACTTAAAGCCGGACGACTATGTGTTTCACACCGAATTACCAGGATCTCCGTTTTTCGTTGTAAGCGGAAAAGCTGGCGAAACATCATTAAAAGAGGTAGCAACTGCTACAGCGTCTTTCAGCAGGGCTTGGAAGATAGGCCTTACATCAGCTGATGTTTACTATGTAAGGGGAGAACAGATAAGCTTTTCAGCGCCTTCTGGAGAATACATGGGAAAAGGGTCGGCAATGATCATGGGAAAAAGGAACTATGTAAAAGGTTTACAGTTAAAGCTAGGTGTCGGGCTTGCTGAAATAAGCGGGGAACTTAAAGCATACTGTGCCCCCCTGAGTTCTGCTTCGAAGATGTGCGACTGGTTCTTAGAGATAGAGCCAGGAAGGCTTTCGCAGGCAGAAGCTGCAAAAAAGATACAGAAAAAGCTATCAGAGCTTTACGGCAGGGTAACTCCTCTTGAGGAAATTCAGAGAGCGCTACCTGCTGGTAACACCGAAATAGTCGGAATAAGAAAAAGAGGGGATATACCCTACATCTAGATAAATACGCTTATCTTTACTCTGTCTCCGTCCTTAAGGTTAAGCTCTTTTCTTAAGTTGTACTGAGAAATTATTTCAACTACGTCTATATCGTAATGCGTCCTTTCAATTATTACAACCGCTCCTCTTATGCCTTCAACAAAAGCATGAAAGCACCAGAGAGAGCCGTAGGTCCTGACGCCGTTGCTGAAACCTTCTATTTTTATTCCAAAGTTCCTGTATTCGTTTAGCTTCTCCCTTTCTTTGACGTACCTGTTGTCAAGCCTCACGTTGAGGGTACCCGGATAAGGATCAAAGCCCAGCTTTTTAACGAACTGTTCTCTGTAACCCTGGAGAGACATATAATAAGCCCCTTCCCCAAGACCGCTGAAAACCTTGCCCTCCATGTTTATCGTTGTAGGAGATTCTTCGAGCTCATTCCTAAGCAGGAGGTAAACTGTAACAAGCAGGTCAACTCCTTTCTGTGTAAGCTTTACGCTAGTCCCTTCCCTCTCAACCGTTCTCTGAATGTATCCATCTTTCTCAAGTTTTGACAGGTACAAACTGGCGCTCTGTTGGGACTTGCCCAAGATCTTGGCAAGCTCGTTCGTTTTAACAGTAACAAACCTATCTTTGGCTCCGAGAAGCATCAGGTTAAAAAGCACTTCGAAGTTCTTCAGCTCAAGCTTTTTCAAAACCAGCACCTTTGCGCTTATATAGATTTCTTGTGTTTAAAACGTTTATCTCAGGCTTCTGCTATGATGTCAACTTCTGTCAAAATTTCATCATCTATAAAATTGCAGACCACCGTTGTCCTGGCTGGCTTTTGCGGAAAGTATTTTTCAAAAAGCTCGTTCATTTCTTGAAAATACTTTTTATCAGCGAGGTAAACTACAACCTTTACAGCCCTGTCAATAGAGCTCCCAGAAGCTTTCAGTATAGTTTCAGCCTTTTTAACGGAATTTTCAAACTGTTCTCTAAAAGAAGTCTTCTTCCCCTTTTCGATCCCTATCTGTCCAGATACAAAAACAAGATTACCTGAAATTATTGCATGAGAATAAGGTCCAGCTTTGGGAACCGCGTCAATGTTTATACTTTTCATATCATTTTATGATCTAGCTTTTTTAAAAACCTTACTTTCTAAAAAAAGCGCCGGGGGTGGGATTCGAACCCACACGGCCGATAACGGCCACAGGCTCTCAAGGCCTGCCCCATACCAGGTTAGGGGACCCCGGCTTTACATCCAATACTTTAAACCGCTCCTACTTAAAAGTTCAGCTGCATATTCATCTGCTTTCTCATATACTTCTTCTTCGTCTATTGTAAGAACTTTTCCGTCTCTCTTTAAGAATTTTCCGTCAACTATTAGGTCGGTGCAGTCGCTTCCCGTGCCGGAATATATTAAGTTGGAAAGAGGTTGCAGCCTAGGGAGCATGTGTGGTACCCTTGTGTTAAAGATAGCTATGTCTGCCTTCATGCCCTTCTTAAGTTTTCCAGTTTCTTTTTCTATGCCCATAGCTTTTGCTCCGTTGTACGTTGCCATCTTCAAAACTGTAAAAACGTCAATCGCCTGAGGATCAAGGTTGCTTACCTTCTGAAGAAGGAGGGCTAGCTTCATTTCTCTTATCATGTCGTAGTCGTCGTTGCTTGGACCTCCGTCGGTTCCTATGGTAACGTTAACCCCGTTTTTCAGCATCTTTGTAACTGGAGCTATCCCCGAACCCAGCTTGCTGTTGGAAGAGGGGTTGTGAGAGACTGATGTTCCTGTTGAAGCAAAGATCTTCATGTCCTCTTCGTTGAGCCAAACGCCGTGAACGTAAACGTACTTTCTTCCAATCATTCCAACTTCCTTAAGAAACCTTCCCGGCGTTGTGCCCCTTCCAGAAAAGTACCTGATGTCGTCTTTTACTTCAGCAAGGTGCATGGTAACGCCAGAATTCTTTTCCCTTACTATTTCCGCTATTGTCCTGAAGAGTTCATCGCTCACAGCTCCGGGGGTCCTAGGAGAAAACCATATCCAGATCCTGTCGTCTTTTCCGTTCCATTTAGAGAAAAGATCGTTAAAGATCTTCAGCGAGAGCTGATAATCTTCTATCAGGCCCGCATGCAGCATCTGAGGGTGATCTGCGTACCCAGGAATGTCCATTATCTGTTTTCCAATGGCGGCTCTCATCCCGCTCCTGTAAACGTTTTCTACAACCCTGTTAACGCCGTACCTTGCATTTATTGAGGTTGCAACAAAAGCAGATGTGCCTGTATTTATCATTTCGAGCAAAGTAAGCTTAGTGCTTATATCCATGATGTTTTCATCAAGGTTACCCTGCAGAGGCCAGACCCAGTCCCTCAACCATTCAATCAAAGAAACATTATCAGGAACAAGACCTCTCAATATACCCTGTGCGAGGTGAACGTGTGTATTGATAAGTCCTGGCAAAACTATCCTGTCCTTTCCGTCTATTACATATTCGGCGCTCTTGTTTTGGATGCTCTTTCCTATTTCAACAATCCTGTCATCTTCAACATAAATAGAACCTTCCCTTATTATTGGCTGTTCGTCGTCAGCAGTCGCTATAAAAGCGTTCTTTATCAGTACGCTCGTCATCAACAGGCATTTATTTTTGCATTATTTAATGTTTGATCATAAGAAGGCAATTAAAATCAAAAATGCTAGAATCAGGATCATGAAAGATAAATCCAAAATACTGTAACCGTATTCGTAAATAAAGGTGGGCTTTTCTGAAGCGCCGTAGCCTCTCAGTTCAAGGGCTTCAGCGAGCTGCTGGCTCCTGACTATAGAAACAACGAAAAGAGGGACCAGAATGGTATAGTAATTTTTTAACAGCTTGAACGGATTTTTGGTTTCAAAATCAACGCCCCTGGCTCTCTGCACTTCTATGATCTGGGATATGTCAGAGGCAAGCACCGGGACGAACTTGTATGTTGTAGATATCAAAAAGGAGAAATCCCTCGCATGGAAAACCTTTCTGACCATATAATCTATTTCGTCCGGGGAAACTGAAGTAAATATTATTGATGAAGAAAAGACGAGGTTGATGAACCTAAAGGCATAAGCAATTCCTGTCTGTAAGTTTCTGCCTAACAAAAACTCACCTATAAATATTATTACCGCAAAAGGTATTGATATCGAAAGAGACCCAAGGTTCATCCTGAGCTTTCTGGCGCTCGCGCTTATTATGACCATAAAAGCAAAAAGGGCGAGGACCCTCTGCAAAGAAAAGAAAAAGATCGAAGCTGCGATTAATATGATTCCTGCAGTGATTTTAACATAAGGGTTTAACTTATAAAGCCAGCTGTCCTTCTGTTCATAGACAAAAGCCCTAGATACTGCCGACACCCTTTATAACCTCCGATAGTTCTTTTACTGATAAAGCCGGTTGCTTTAACCCGAGCTTTTTGGATATGAGTGAAAGCTGGGGTTCTGTAAGATTATACATTCTAAAATCTGTTTGTGTAAAGAGCTCCTTCATATAGCCTCTCCAAACAACTTTTCCCTTCTCAATTACATACGTTAATGGATTAAATTGCCAGAGGAATTCTATATCGTGCGATGTTATTATGACGCTCTTCCCGTTTTTTATCAGCTCGTTTATCAGAAAGCTGAGATTTTGTAGGTTTTTCCTGTCTTGCCCGACAGTGGGTTCGTCAAATATTATGTATTTTGGTTCCCAGGCATAGACAATGGCGAAAGTCAACCTTTTCTTTTCGCCTCCGCTCAAGCTTAAAGGCGGCCTCTGAGCATAGCTTAAAAGCCCAAACCTATCAAGCGCTCTCATTGCCATTTCTTTCGCTTTTTCCTTTTCGTAACCCATGTTTTTCAGCGCAAACATTACTTCTTCAAGCACAGTGCTTTCGAAGAGCTGATAATCGGGGTTCTGGAAAACTATTCCAACTTTCCTTATTACATTTAAAGGCTTAGAATTTTTTGTATCCAGTTCGTCAACAAAAACGCTTCCCTTTGTCGGTTTTATTATGCCTGCCATGAGCTTAGCTATCGTGGTCTTGCCTGAACCGTTATGGCCGACGAAAGCAACAAGCTCCCCTTCCTTTATTTCTAGGGAGACCCCTTCAACAGCATAACCTGTGCCATAAGTGTAATAAACATCTTCCAGCTTTATCATGGCTTGCCCCTTTCGCTTGACGCGTTTAGAAATAAAAGATAGTCTTCGAATTTTCTAGCAACAACCCTGCCATAGGCTTTTTTCTGAACATCTATAAAAGCCGGAATTCTTAGATCCTCGTTGCTGTATCTTTCGAGAACTTCTTTTACGTCTCCAAAATCAGTAATCTTTCCTGCCTCCATAACGGCCATAAAATCTGCAAAATCTGTGAAAAGATCTATCCTGTGCTCTACTATTATTGCTGAAATCCCCTTTTTTCTTATGATTTGATCGACCATGCTCGCTACTTTTTTAGCCGTTGCAGGGTCGAGTGTTGATGTAGGCTCATCGAGTATCAGCAGCTTTGGTTCCATCACGAGTATTCCGGCTATAGCAACAAGTTGCTTCTGACCGTCGCTGAGGGTTCTGAGCGGTCTGTTCCTGAGTTCATAAATACCGAGGTCTTTAAGAACGTTTTCGGTCTTGTTTATTATGTAATCTTTTTCGAAACCAAGATTTTCTAAACCAAAAGCCACCTCTCTTTCAACAATATATGAGACAAGCTGATTTTCAGGGTTTTGAAATACATAACCTATGTTCTGCGCCAGATCTCTCTGTGTAATGTTTTGCACGTTTTTACCGTCTATAAAAACTTCTCCTTGATATTCGCCTTCATAAAACTTCGGGATAAGCCCGGTTATAGCCCTAAGAAGCGTAGTTTTGCCGCACCCGCTTGGGCCAGCAAGAATCATAACCTTTCCATAGGGGAGGTTTAGCGAGACATCATCTAAAGCTTTTTTGGACTCACCCCTATAAGTAAAAGAGAGGTTTTTTACCTCAAGCACATGCATGGTTGTTGATTAAACTTTAACACAAATAAAGTTTAAATTGTTAGCTGGTTTATCAATTCTGTGGAAGAAGAGGTAATAAAGATAAAACCAAAGGGGTACTTTAAGCTGCCATCACTCGGTAAGAAAACTTTTTCGGACTTGATGAGGGCGGGGCTTTCATATACGAGCGGTGTAGGATTCAGTGTAAGACCAAACGCAGACCTCGAGTTCGTGAGAAAGGCACTCGAAAAGGCCCTGAAGAAAAAAGTTTTCTTTGTATTTAACTGCGTAATTTGCGGCAGGGAAACGGACTGTTCAACTTGCATATTTAACGACGTTTGCCCGATTGAAACAACAGGAGGATACTGTCTTTGCGACGACTGCTTTGATAAAAAGAACCTAGACGACTATTTTAACGCTACAAAAAAGCTCTTAAAAGTTTAAGATATCCAGCCAGCGTTAACAAGCCCAAATTCTTTTAAGCTTTCTGTCATTGTTTTTATAAGGATTGGCTCTATTATAAGACAGCTAACGAAGTTAGAAAAGCTCCATACGTAAAACCAATAAACAGCATCATTTTTTGTAAAAAACCCTATAAAATCTAAATAATAAAGCCCGAGGCTTACCTGTAAAACATTGAGCAGTATCGATTCAAATATCAAAAAGACAACCCAGGCATAGAGCCTTTTAGTTTTGTTACCTTCAATTTCTGAACTCAAAAGATCTCTCTTTAAGGGATCTAGACCAAGGAAGGCAACTAATTTTCTGTATATCACAAACGAGATAGCCGCTGGGATTATATAGATAAAGGCAAGCATTAAAGCGTGAAAAGGTTTAAAGCTAGAAATTAAAAGAAGTCCAGCGGCAACACCTATATAAGAACTCATCATACCCCATATACCCCATAGAGTAACAAATTCGATGATAAATGGGTAAAGTATGAAGAATACAGATGTTCCGGGCTTGCCCCTTATGAAGATGTACGGATTAAGATAAACAAGAAAAAAGATGATAAAAAGGGCTATAAAATTTAAAAGGAAAAGGTTCAAAATTTTTCTTTTATCTAATCTTGACGAAAGATTTTGATCATGGGCTTTCATTCTATCGTATGACAAACCGGTTTATATTTTAAAAAAGCTAATCTTAACCTTTACGCATTGAAAAAGCGTTTGAGGTTTTAGAAAATCTTTTAAAAAGGGGAAACAAAGGAATCTAGATGCCAGAAAAGAAGGCTTTTAACTTTGTCGTAGTAGGAGGAGAAGCTAACGCGGGGCCGCCAATAGGGCCGGCTCTTGGACCACTTGGTTTGAACGTACCCATGGTCGTTAAGAGGATAAATGAGCTCACAGCTGATTACAAAGGAATGAAGGTCCCGGTTGTTGTAGAGGTTAATGAGGACAAAAGCTTTAACGTAACGGTTAAGCTTCCACCAACTTCAGCATTAATACTCAAAGAAGCGAACATAGCAAAAGGGTCGGGAAAAGCCGGTACAGAGTGGGCCGCCGACATAAAGTTTGACAGCGTTGTAAAAGTCGCTAAAGCTAAATTCGACGTAATGAGCGCCAAAACTCTAAAAGGAGCTGTAAAAACTGTTCTCGGAACCTGCGTTTCAATGGGAATAAAAGTTGAAGGAAAAAATCCCAAGGAAATAATTCAGGAAGTAAACCAGGGTATCTGGGATTCAAAGATAGCGTAAAAAGAAAACTCAGCAGAAAGCCATTATTTAATTTAAAAGTTCTTTAAAGTTGCAAAACCTGTACCTTTTTCAGGAGCTATCTTTCCTTCTTTGTATAAAACTCCTTTTTCAAATGGCTGAAATGTAAGGTCCATAAAACCATCAAGGTCAACGTATTTTACGTTTTTTAATGAATTGGCCAGAGCTAATCCAGCTGATATTCCTAACTTGCTCTCTACCATGCAGCCTACCATCCCGTCGATTCCATAAGCCTGTGCAACTGCAAGGGATTTAAAGGCGTTCCTAATGCCTCCGCTCTTAGTCAGCTTTACGTTAACTATATCGGCCGCCTCATACATTATGGCATTTAGAACATCATAAGGCGAACTTATACTTTCATCTAGCGCAATCGGTATGTTAACCTTTTTTCTTAGATCCCTTAACTTTCTGAGATCGTTTCTGTTCATTGGCTGTTCGAAAAACAGGGCCCCCTTTTCGCTCAGCAAGCTGCCAATTTCAACGGCATCTTTGAAACCATAGCCCTGGTTTGCGTCAGCGTAGAACCTTTCTCCTTTATTTAGGTTGTCAGCTATAGCTGTTATCCTTTTCTTATCAATCTCAGCATCTTTTCCAACCTTTATTTTGATTATCCTAGCCCCTTTTTTCTGATAGTCCTTTAAAACTTTGAGATTATTTTCGACGCTACCTATGGGTATTGTCAAGCTGGTAACTCTTTCTTCATGGCTTCCTCCTAGGAGGATTGAGGAATGAACGCCATAAACCTTCGCAATCAAATCATGAATTGCTATGCTGATGGCGTTTTTCGAAACGCTTCCAGCGTACATAGAGCTATCTACATTACTTTCAAAGTCTTCTATACTTTCAAAGTTTTTTCCATTAAATGTTTTTAAAATGAACATAGAGTTGTAGAAGATCGCTTCAGGTATTTCTCCCGTTATCCTGTGCTCCGTGGCCCCCTCACCAAAGCCAAAATCTTTTTCTGTACGCAGTTCAACAATAATCCCCCTGTATCTGTCCTGTGAACCTAAGGAAATTGTAAATACATTTGAAAGCGGGATATCCAGCATGTACAGGATTGCACCCTGAACTTTCAGATCCCCTATTTTAAATTCGGTTTTAACATATTCTTTACTGTAAACGATTGAAGAGTTGTGCACATTTTTTAATAGATAATGAAAGTTAAAGCTTTTTATCTTACTCTTCATAATTTTTTATAAATTGACAGAAAGCATTGAGGAAAGGTTGAAAGAAGTCGATCGTTTTGTTTACAGCTCAATGCAAGAACAAAAGCTCCCTGGTATCTCTTTAACCATAACAAAAAACGGAGAAACAGTATATTCAAAAGGGCACGGTTATAGAGATTTGGAAAAGCTTGTTCCCGCTACGGAAAATACGCTTTATATGATAGGTTCTATAACTAAATCCCTAACGGCTTTGGGGGTGCTTCAGCTCTATCAAAAGAAAAAGCTTGACATTTACGCTCCTATAAAGGAATTCATACCATCCGTAAAATTGGAGGAGGAAGTTGGGAAGATCCCGATAAACAACCTGTTATTTCATTCAAGCGGGTTTCCGACCCTCAATGTGGCAGAAATTCTGATTATGAAGATGCTGGGGAAAGACAGCTCGTACATATCGATAAGCAGCTTTGAGGATTTCATCGACCTGATTAATTTCGCTGTAAAAGAAAGGGTCGCACTGCCAGGTAAAAAGTACTTTTACTGGAATGAAGGATACATGATTCTGGGAAAAATAATAGAAACGGTTTCAGGCGTTAAGTATGAGGATTACATAAAAAATAATATACTCTTACCTCTAAAAATGAGAAGATCGGGTTTTTATGCAAAGTCGGCTGTTGAAGATGGGGATTTTGCTGTACCTTATTATTTTGATGAGAAAGGAGAAAGAAGGCCTGTGCCTATGCCGGACAATCCTTTGAATTATGCGGCAGGGGGTTTGATAACTTCAACAGTTGAACTTTCTATGTACCTAAAATTTTGGCTTGGATTTGATACAAACGAGATATTAAACGAAGAGCTTATCAGAGAAGCCCTTAAGCCTAGGATTTCAACAGGAAGAGAAAGCCCCTATGGCAGAGAGTTTTACGGATACGGTTGGTTCATAACTAACGATTTTTATGGTAAAAAAATGGTCTGGCATAGCGGAAACGTTGAAGTTTTTAGCGCATTTGCTGCGTTTGTTCCTGAAGAAAAGGTTTCTGTCGCTATAGCTTCTAACAGCGGGAAAGCTTTAGCATCTCAAATCGGCATATTTACTTTATGTTCTCTAATGAGTTTAAGGTCAGACGATCTGCCGTTTATCAGAGAAAGAAGAATTAGAGAGGCACTCAAGGGCATATACAGAGATTACAGAAACTATACAGTTGTAAGGATTTATGATGGTGCAGATGGTATACTTAACATGGAGTACAGCAGCGATGAAATGCATATGATACTGCCAGTTATAATTTCAGGTAAAAAAGCCTATACTTTTATGAATTATTACAAATATCCGCTTGAATACGAGCTTGACAATAAAGAAAACGCTGTAAAGAAGCTTTGTTTTGAAAGGCATTGCTTTAATAAGGTAAGTGTTTAAAAATTACTACAGCTTAAAAACCAATCTATACATTAAACATGCATAGCAAAGCTTTTAAGCACTTTATGTGAACTTTTTTACAAAGCGGCGGTCGTCTAGCCTGGTCTAGGACGTCAGCCTGCCACGCTGGAAATCGCGGGTTCAAATCCCGCCCGCCGCATACATTTTTATCAGAAGAAATTTAGGGCAGAAGTACAGCCCTTCCAGTCACTTTTCCTTGCAATATATCTTGGTACGCTTTGTTCACGTCTTCCAAAGGATATGTTCTATAGTAAGGTTTAATGCCACCCCTATGTATTAAATCAACAGCTTCAAGATATTCTTTTTTTGTAAAAGCGGCAGAACCAATTATTCTATGCTCCCTCATTATGCTCAAGGCAGGCCTCAATAGCTGGATGTCCTTTCCTTCGACGTTGCCTATGAGTATCAGCCGTCCTTCTTTTTTCAGGCTTTTTAAACTTTCATTTATGGTGTTCGCTCCAACAATTTCAAATACGGCGTCTATATCTCTTAAATACTTTGAAAATTCTTTTTCCGTTACAACTGAATCTGAATAAATTGAAACTATTTCCTTTTTGCTTTCTGAAGTCACAGAAAAAACTCTCAGGCCGATCATTTTAAAATACTGGATAGTGTGTATTCCAACTCCACCTCCAGCTCCAGTGACAAGGACGGATTCTCCTTTTTTTACTTCAGCAACCTTGGCTGCATGTATGGCTGTGGCAAGGGGGCAAGCAGCCGCCGCATATTTTTCATAGTTTGAATCAGGAAGTGGAAAGACGTTCCCCTTAGGCACAGAAACTTTTTCAGCATAACCGCCGAACCTGCCTTCCCCTAAAAAGGTCAAACTGTCGCATAAGTTTTCTTTCCCGCTAATACAATATTTGCATTTTCCACACGTGATCGCACCAAAGACTCCAACGCTAATACCGTTAATTTCTCCAAATATTTCATGACCTGGAATCAAGGGCGGTTTTAGGTTTTTGAAACCACCTTTCCAAACAACCAGATCTCTACCACAGATTCCGTTTGCCTTTACGTCTACAAGGACTTCGTTTTCAGC
>CAYFFZ010000012.1:0-22511 GCA_964342655.1 uncultured Nitrososphaerales archaeon | reverse complement strand
GTTTACTTGATACGCAGGAAAAGGTAGCTTTCTATTATCATAGCCTCGGGCGGGATTTGAACCCGCGACCTTCGCCTTACCAAGGCGACGCTCTAACCAGCTGAGCTACCGAGGCTTCAAAAATTGTTAAAAGACGATGTTTTTAAGCTTTTAGATCTTTCCCTGAACTTTGATATTATGCATAGCTATAAGATCCCTTTCAAAAGGCTTAAGTTCCACAGGGATTTTAACTTCTATTGGATCCTTAAGGCTGAGGCCCGAGCCCTTTTTTGTGTTCCAAACATAGTGGTTAAACTCAACAATCTTTTCCGTATAGGATGATAGGTCTTCATTGACAGGAACTTCAGATTCAACTGGGTATTGCTCCAGGTGAACGTTCTTGCCAAAAATGTTCTTATAAAGGTAATATGTTATGAACGGAATGTAAGGTGACATCAACCTGAGAACGACGTTAAGAACTTTGCGCATTGTATAATAGGCTGACTGCTTCTCTTGTTCTGAATACTCTGGATTATAGATTCTAGGTTTAACCATTTCCAAGTAATGGTCAGCAAAAAGGAACCAGACAAAATCCCTTATTTTGGTGAAGCTTTTGTTAAAGTAGTATGAGTCGTTAAGCTCCCTTACGTCATTTATCAGCGATCTGAGCTCCCAGAGTATCCAGCGATCGGAAAGAGATAACTGTTCAGGTTCTGAAGATTCCTTTGAGTTAAGTGCAGTAAACCTTGATATGTTGAGAAGCTTTGTCAGGAATTTTGAAGCGCTTTCTATCCTTGAATAAGAGCATTTTACATCATCCCTTGTTATGTCACCTTCAAGAAAAACCCATGTTCTGAACGCCTCTGCACCGTACCTTCTGATGACATCCATAGGATCTATGACGTTTCCGAGGCTTTTGCTCATCTTGTAACCCTTTTCGTCAACTACGTGCATGTGAATCCATACGTCCCTGAAAGGCGGTTTACCTGTTACTAGAAAAGACTTTAAAAGAGTGAAATAAAGCCAGCTTCTAACGATCTCTTTTCCCTGGGGTCTAAGGCTTACGGGATAATTTTTTTCAAAAAATTCTCTGTCATGAGAATAACCTGAAATATAAAGAGGAGTATTGCTTGAATCAAACCACGTGTCAAAAATCCTCGTTTCGCCGATAAACTCTGCGCTTCCGCACCTAGGACAGCGTTCGATCGGGGGCTTTTCTTTCCATGGAACATAGTATTTACCTTTAGGCGGGACGTAAACGTAACCGCAGTTCTTACAGTACCAGAGAGGAATTTCAGTTCCGTAGTACCTCCTTCTGGATATTACCCAGTCATCTGTCAAAGAATCTATCCAACTAAATAGAAGGTCGGCGCTCTCTGGCGCGTAAAACTTCATTTTTTCTGCAATCTTCTTAAGTTCCTCTTTAAACTCTACCTGTTTGAGATAAAGCTCTTTTCTAGGTATGAACTCTATAGGTGTTTTGCTCCTCCAACATATAGGGGTCTCGTGCTTTATCTTTTCTTCTTTTACTAGATAACCTGAAGCCTTAAGGTCCTCAACTATCTTTTCCCGCGCTTCCCTTACTTTGAGCCCCCTGTACTTTTCTGCATTTTCGTTCATCAAGCCGTTCTCATCTATAAGAAATGTTGGTTTTAGCCCCAGGTCTTTGAAGACCATCATGTCACCCCTGTCCCCGTAGCTGCATATCATGACGAGGCCCGTGCCAAAGTCCTGTTTTGCGTAAGGATGGGGAAGTATTGGTATTTCATGATTGAAAAGCGGGACCTTGGCCTTCTTTCCTTCAAGGTTTTTATACCTTTCGTCTTCAGGATTGTATATTATTGCTTTGCATGCTTTTAGAAGTTCAGGTCTGGTTGTCGCTACAACAACTTCAGAACCGTCTTCGAGCACAAACTTAATGTAATAGAGACCAGTAACCTCCTCTTCATATTCAACTTCGGCATCTGAAAGTGAGATCCTGCAATCAGGACAATAGTTGGAGACTTTTTCGCTCTCATAGATCAGACCTCTTTTATAAAGGTCTAAAAAGATATCCTGTGTGAGCTTTCTGAAGTCAGGATCGTCTGTTTCATACATGTCCCCGAGACCATAACCCTTTTCATAAGAGTTAAAGCTTATTCCAAGAAGTTTAAAAGAAACGCTCGAAGCTTTAGAATATTCATCGAGCTTTTCCCTGCACTTTTGTACAAATACTTCTCTAGGAGTAGTTCTGACGCTTAACTTAAGCTCTTTTTCCACCTGAACTTCAATAGGCAAACCGTTCCTGTCAAGTCCAAGTGGGAAAAGCACGTTATAACCGCTCATCCTTTTGTACCTAGCTATAGAATCCATGTAAACGTAAGTGTAAGCATGACCTATATGGATCGGGGAATTGACGTATGGGGGAGGAGTATCTATAATATAAACCGGCCTGCTATCCTTAACAAACTTGTAGAGCTTTTGCTCTTCCCATTCTTTTGAAACCTCTTTTTCCAGTTCAGGGTTCCACCTAGTTGGTATGCTCATTTTCTCTGGTACCTTAACATTACAGCGATACCGCCGAAGTTTTTAAACATCACTCCTGCTTCTGACTTTGAAGATACAACCTCCACCTTTGCACCTACCTGATTTGCAAGATCGGAAACGTAATCGACTACATCCTGAATCGTAACGTTCCAGAGACTTTTCCCACAGACAGGGCAAGCCTGCTGTGAAACTTCAGCTTTTTCTTTATAAACATCAGAGTTGTTAACGAATTTTTCAACAGTATAACCGCAGTTTTTGCATGCCGCTTCAAGTCTCACAGTATTAATGTCTTCGGATATTATAACGGTATCAGCGTTGCCTTCTTTGAGCGCTTGCAGAGAAGGTTGAAGACCGTACACTACAAGGCCGTCTTTTTTTGAGACCTCAGCAAGAAACCTGTCTATTATCTTTTTTTCCTCAATAAGCCTTACGCCCTCTATCAGCTCCTCGCCCCTTTCCAGAGTTTCCCTTATACCTTCTTCGCCGGCATAACCTGTATCTACCAGCCCGATGGTCGCTTGCTTTAGCCTGTAATCGAGGTAGTCACCTTTAAAGAAATCTTCTTTAGCCATTCCTGGACCGCTTATTATGAGACGCTTTATCTTGTAAGTATCTATGAATATTTCCTTTGCGTGCTCCGCAACTCTGTGAAAGAAATCATTTATTTCGTTTTCTCTTATCCTTTCGAACCTTCTGGCTGACTGCCCGCCCTGCCTGTGTTTGCTACCTACACCGCTTGTTATTACTTCAATAACTTCAACCCTATCTCCTTCTATGATCCCGAATCCCGCTTCTGAAAGGTCTATAGATATTACGCCTATAAGGTCTTCTTCTTTAAGCATCGATTTTAAGATGTCTAAATGGAAGTGGTCATCACACCTGTAAAGGTAAGTTGGCACGGGTTTTGGCGGGACTATTTCGTAATAGATGAGCTCCTCGTTAACTGGGTTTTCCGGCGAAGGTACATATCCACAAAAAACTATTAGGCCGTTATCAGGAAACTGTTTGTAAAGCTTTAGCTTCTGCATTATGTGAACGAGCGCGTCCTGAACATGAGTCCTTGTCTGGTCGCTCTTTATGTTTGAAGCCGTACCGTATTCGTCTTTAAGCTGATTGATTACGTCGTAAGGAGGTCGCTTTGGAGGAATATAAAGGGATATTAGCTCTGTCCCTCGACCCGTCACATTAGAGAGCTCATTAAGGAGCCTCTTAACCCTGTAAATTTCTACCGAATCATACTGCTGTTGCATCAGCTATCCTGTTACAAATACAGAAACGTTAATTTTAAAACGTTTTTATATATTCTGTGGGGAAAGATGAAGGTAGTAGTTAAACTTTCAGGAACCGTTTTTGATGGAACTGAGGCTGAACAGAAGCTAGGCGAACTCGCTTCGATTTTTGACGAGTTTGTAAATAAAGGGAACAGGCTGGCTATAGTGGTTGGAGGGGGGAAAAGATCTAGGGAGCTGATAGAGTTAGGCAGGAAGCTCGGGGCAAGCGAAGATGTCCTAGATGAAATAGGCATAGACCTAACAAGGATCAACGCCAAAGTTCTGATAGCTGGAATGAAGATGTCTTACCCAAAGGTGATAACAGATCTAAGAGAAGCTGAAGTTGCATGGAATCTGGGAAAAATACCTGTAGCTGGAGGCCTTTCTCCTGGGCACAGCACGAACGCTGTTGCAGCTTTGTTAGCTGAACACCTTAAAGCAGATCTTTTTATAAATTCAACCAAGGCAGGAGGAGTTTTTGACAAAGATCCTAGAATTGATCCTTCTGCAAAGCTCTTGGAGAAGGTCAACGTGGATGATCTCAAAAGGATGATCAAGGGGTCTTTTGAAGCCGGTACATATGAGCTGCTTGACGAAGTATCGATAGGAATAATAGAAAGGTCAAAGATAAAGACTATAGTAACAGGAACGGGTTTGGCAGAAGTTAAGAAAGCCTTATATGGGGAAAGAATAGGAAGTATGATCGTATTTGAGCGAATCTGAAGAAAAGAGGAAAAAAGCCAAGGATTACTATATTCCGCCCCATTCACACTGTAAAGTTTGTGGAAAAGCTATACCTGAAGGTCAGATATACTGTAGCAAAGAATGCAGAGATAAAGACCTTAAAGCTCAGAAAAGAGAAAAGAATATGATGTGGGCATTTTACGGAGTTTTTATGGCGCTACTTGTAGTTCTGCTGTTTGCAAGCTACTTTTTAAAATAAAAACGTTTAATTTGCCCTTTTATATTAAAAATTATGTTGAAGGCTTTACTTGGAATTACTGGAGCAAGTGGAATAGTTTATGGCGTCAAATTAGCCGAGGAGCTTAAAAACAGCGGAATTGAAGTACACACGATATTTACCGAAGCTGCAAAAAAGACTGCAAAATACGAGCTAAAAGAGGCTTACGAAAGGGTCAAAAAGGTATCAAAGAAGATTTATAGCGAAGATGAAATAGATGCGGCTCCTGCAAGCGGTTCAGCGGGGTTTAGCTTCATGGTTGTTGCACCTTGCAGCATAAGAACCCTAGGTTCTATTGCGAACGGAATAGCAGATAACCTGCTTACAAGAGCTGCGCTAGTTCAATTAAAAGAAAGAAAGAAGCTTTTACTGATAATAAGGGAAACGCCCTTATCGACCATCGATATAATGAACATGTTAAAAGTATCTTTGGCTGGAGCCATAGTTATGCCGGCGTCCCCAGGTTTTTATTCGATGCCTGAAACCGTTGACGATATGGTTAACTTTATAGTGGGAAAGGCCCTTGACCTTCTCAATATAGAGCATAAACTCTACAGGAGATGGAAGGTTGAAGAATAGTGCTAAGTATCGGTATAGACCTTGCTGGTTCTGAAAAGAGAAAGACCGGCATAGCTGTTATGGATGAAGGTTTAAACTGCAGCTATATGACTGTTTATTCAAACAAAGATATAATCGACGTTATCAGAACAAAAAAGCCCGACGTTGTGGTTATAGATGCACCGCTAAGCATACCTCGAGGCAGATCTGACATAGAAGACAGAAATGGCCCTCATTTTCGCAAATGCGATATAGAGCTAAGGAAGATGGGGATAAAGTTTTTCCCAATAACGCTGGGACCCATGAGAATGCTTACAAAGCGGGGTATAAAACTCTCTCAAGACCTGAAACGTTTGGGTTTCATAGTTTTAGAGTCATATCCTGGAGGTGTTCAGGACGTCCTCCGTATACCGAGAAAGAAAGAGCTCAGAGCATTGATACTGGGTTTAAAAGAGCTGGGGATAAAGGGGTGTAGCGAAAACATGAACGATCATGAAGCTGATGCAGCTACTATAGCGTACCTCGGAATTCTCTATTTAAGAAACCTTGCTATGCCTTTAGGAGATCCTGATGAAGGTTTGTTGTACTTACCAAAAAAATTAACCCAAACCTAACTGGGTAAATGTATAAACTTTCAGTCCTTCCGGAACGCTCAACCCGTCTGCTTGCTTGAAGGCAATTATGGTCAGAAAGCCGTAGTTCTTTGCTGCGTCAACGAGCCTCTGAGTTGCTATGCCATCCAAGATTATGTGTTTTCCTTCACTTACTTTCTCAAGGGCTGGCAAAAGCTCGTTTATAGGAAGCCTAGCTATATCGTTCAGGTCTTTATCAAGTATAACCGCTTCAAGAGTCTCTTTTATTGATGGATATATAGATTTAACTTTTTCCAAGAGAGCCGGATCTATTTCTGGAATGCTTTCAGCTTTTGCGGGTTTGCTTTCGAGTATGCTCTTTATTTCCGCAGGCGTAAGCTCTTCAACTTCTCTTCCGGCTGGAGCCCTATAAATAGGTATGTTACCGAGCATCTGTTCAAGCTCTTTCTGTATAAGATCCCCTCCCCTGTCGCCGTCTAGGAATGCTATCAGGTTTTTCTTTCCTTTTAGCTGGACAACGCTTTCGGGGACCTTGACACCGTTTAGAGCAAGAGTGTTATAATAACCAGCTCTCTGTAGGTTTATTACATCTGCCCTTCCCTCAACTAGAATGATCGTATCGCTGTTGTTCACTTCGGGGCCTGCTGGCAACTTTTCTGGTCCCCACTCAAGAACTTTGTAAGGCTTCAGCACTTCGTAAATCTCATTTTGAATCTTTTCCCCTTCGCTAGCCGACTTGATGTACCACTCCTTTAGTATTTCTTTAGCTCTCTCAGCGACCTGCTTCCTCTTTGCTTCTCTTACATCCTGTATTTCCTCAAGCTGAATTTTTGCGTCACATGGACCAACCTTTTCAACGCTTTCTACCATTGCTGCTATCAGAGCTGTTGTAACTATATCTGTGGAAGATGGTATTATTATTTCGCCAAAGACCTTGTCGTTTTTAGACTGCATGTTGATTTCAATTCTACCTATCTTCCAGTTCTTTTGAAGCTCGTTGAGGTTAAGCTCTGAACCAAATAAACCTTCAGTCTGGCCAAATATAGCTCCGATTATGTCTGCCTTTTCAACTATGCCTTCTATCGTGAACTTTAATTTTATGAGGTACTTGACTGTTCCGTCCGGCAACTCTTCTCACCTATTGAAAGAACAGTTACTTACTTAAAAGCCTTTATGAATTTTATGGCAAATCAGAGTCCAAGAACCTCTACCTTTTCAGTAGCATCAGCAAGTCTCCTCCAGTAATCGCTGACCATTTTTTCTGCTTTCGCGTTTACTTTATCAATATCGATCTTTACAAACTTTCCTCCTTTAAGAAGAACCTCTCCGTTAACTATTACCGTGTCAACATCTCTGCCGTTTACCGAATTAACAAGGTAACCATATGCTGAAGTATCGTTTAAAGGCGTTGGCCTCACAGATGGTTTTATAATAACAAGGTCTGCAAGCTTTCCCACTTCAATGGAACCGAGCTTTTCATGGATTCCTAGGGATTTAGCCGCTTTAACTGTGCTCATCTCAAGAACCTGCTGAAAGCTCATGACCCTAGGGTCAAGCTTGTTTACCTTATGAATGAGGTATGTTGCCCTTATGTTTTCAAATACATCAAAGATGTAGCCGTCATTGCCTATGCTCACGTTTATTCCGAGATTGAGCATTTCTGGAACGGGAGCTATTCCCACAGCGTTGAGCATGTTGCTAAGAGCGTTGTGAGCAACTGAAGTCCCAGTGCTTGCTATGAGGTTAAGCTCATCCTCGTTGACCTGAACGGCGTGGGCTACAAGGGTCCTTTTACCAAGTATCCCGAGATCATATAGCCTCTCAAACGTCCTCTTGCCATATCTTTCAAGATTATGGTAAAGGTCCCACTTGCCCTCCGATGTGTGGATAGTTATAGGAACTGAATACCTGTCTGAAAGCACCTTGCCAGCTTTTAAAAGATCGTCATGAACTGTAAAAGAAGCATGTATGCTGACCATTCCACTCATCTTATCATCTTTAGATTTCTTTATGTACCTCTCGTTTTCTTCTAATCCCTCGTAACCTTCTTCTTCGCTCCTCCTTTGAGTGGCTTCAAAAGATATAAAACCCCTTATGCCGGCTTCAAGCACGCCATTTTCTATTCTGTCCAGAACCCCTTTGATTGCGTTCGGGCCTGAGAAAGTATCAGCAAAAGTTGTTGTGCCGGTCCTCAAAAGCTCTAAAGAAGCCATAAGCGCGCTTATGTATGCATCATCGCCGTTCATTGTTTCGTCCATCGGCCACCATATTCTTTGCAGATTCTGCGTAAAGTCGCTAGGGGGCTTAAGCTTTAATGGAGCGCCTCTTAAAAGTATACCGTAAAGGTGAGTGTGAGAGCATATGAAGCCTGGGGTTACAATGGACCCCCTTGCGTCTATCTCTTCATCTGCCTTTAACCTAGGTGAGCCTCTTTCTACCTGAACAATCCTATTATTCTCAATGAGTATAGAACCCCTGAAAACTTCCCTTTTATCGTTCATGCTAACTATTATCCCATCGTTAACTGAAACAGTCCTGTTCATATCACCCACTACTTACATAAAATATAAAATTAAACTTTTAACCCTAGATGGACCTCAAAGGCACAAAAATACAGCCTCCGAAACTCTCTTCTGTGCCGTTTTTCCACTTTCTTTTAAGCTCCTGATAACCCCTTCCACCCACTGGAGCGAGGACGAACCCACTCTTCTTTACTTGGGCAAGAACTTCTTCTGGAATGTTCTGAGCCGCGGCCATTATTACCGCTTTATCGTAGATTTCTTCACGGGAAAACATGGGAAAACCTTTGCTCCCGTCAGCGAATACCGGAATTACATTGCTGAACTTTTCGAGATTTTTACGGGCAAATAGGTAAAGCCTATAGTTAAGCTCGACAGTTAAAACAGAACCCGGTCTGACGATTCTGGAAATCAGGGCGGCACTGTAACCGCTTCCCGTACCTATTTCAAGTATGTTTTCGTACTTTCTCAGCTCTAAAGCTTCTAGCATAATCGCGATCATGCTCGGGGCCGAGATAGTTTGACCAGTATCACCAAGGACCAGAGGCTCATCCACATAAGCGAGCTTTTCGCTTCCGGGCCAGACAAAATAAGCCCTGTCGACTTCTGAAAAGGCCCTAGCTACGCTTTCGCTCTTTATGTAACCGTCTCTTATGAGAGACTCGATCAGCTGCGAGTTAGAGCTAAAACCACTGATCAAGAGAACCAGCTGCCGGCCTCTTTTTTATCCTGTTAAGTGCGTTTTTAACTCTTTCAACAGAAAAGTTCCTCTCGTCACACAAAAATTTTATCAAGCCCTCTTCGTTCGGTTGCTTCCAGTCAAGCTGCTGCACGTCCTTTACTTGGGGCTCAAGAAAGATCCTCCTTACTTCTGAAAGAACTTCCTGAGGCAGAAACTCGCTAAGGTGTTCTATTTCTTTTATGTTTTCTATTCTACCATACTTTTTTATTAGCTTCAAAGCAGTTTTTGGACCTATGCCTTTTATCCCTATATTAAAGTCAGTACCAACGAGTATTCCTATATCAACGAGCTGTTCCCTAGTTATTTCATAAAACTTAAGGATCTTTTCGGTTTCGATTATTTCTGGAGATATTTCAACATAAATGTCTTTGTTCGGAAGCTTTCTTTTTCCTGATACGGTCAGGTTTCTCACGAGCCGAGGCGACCCGAACAGCAGAGAATCGTAATCCTGAGATACAGATCCCCATGTAACTCCGCGAAGAGCCATATATGCCGCTTGAGCTTCACCCTCTGAAGGCGCATCTACCCAAGGAACGCCCATAAGCTCAAGAAGCTTCTTAGAGTCCTCTACCATGTAGCTTTTAAGAAACGCCGCTCTTGTAGCGTATTTTTTCATGAGTTCTTCGTTACCCTGTGCCCTTGCTTCTTCATACATTTTAAGAGCTTCCTCCCTTACCTTTTTTCTTTCTTCTATTTCTTTCGCTTTGAGCTCAGGAGACTTGCCGTCAAAAACATAAACGACTTTCAGTCCTTTTTCTATAAAGTTTACAGTTCTATAAAAGAGACCACTAAGGTGGCTTGTGATCCTACCCTGAGAGTCCATAAGAGGAGAACCATCTTCACCCCTTATAGTAGTTAGGAATTGATAAAGAGCGTTATAGGCATCTATCGAAAGCTTTTTGCCGTTCAGGTTATCCAGCTGAATCTCCTGCTTTAAGCTATCCTCGATAAGAGGCGATAGATCTACTCCCATATTATTTATTAGAAAGACCTAAGATTTATCTTTTAAAGCATAATCGCTTTTTATATAAAAATTTCAAAAATAAAGTTAAATGTTTTTATCTGAAAAATTAAATTAAAAATATATGAATTTCTCAATAATAATTTTGGCCGGAGGAAAATCCAGCAGGTTCGGGAGCGATAAGCTGCTTTATAAATATAAAGGCAGGAGCTTAGTAGAATGGGTCGCAGAGGCGGCTGTAAAAAGCGGCTCAGATGACGTCATACTTATGGTAAAAGAACTTAAAAAAGAATACAGAGAAATAGCTGAAAGGCTAAAGCTCAATGTCGCAAAAGATAAGATAGAAGACTACACGCCGCTTGCAGGGATATGCAGTGGGGCTGAGACTGCAAAAAACCAAAATATAATTGTGATATCAGGGGATTCACCCCTTGTTTCACCAGATTTTTTTAGATCGATCAACTCTCATCTAAACGAGATAATGTCTGAAGCCGTTGTACCGCTCTGGCCAGATGGAAGCGTTGAGGTTATTCATGCAGGATACAAGAGGAATGCGCTTTTAAAAGCCTGCAAAAAAATGATAGATTCTGGGGATTATGAAGTTAAGAGAGTTCTTCTTTATCTTGGTAGCGTTTGCTTTATACCTGTAGAGCAGATCGATAAAAATTCACTAATTGATGTTGATTCATTAAAAGACTTGGAAAAATTAGTTTAAAGCCCTGAAACTTCTCCGCCTTCTAGCGGGCCCTGAGTCTCTTTTCCTTCTAGAGCGTCAAAAAGATAGCTTAAGAACTGTGCTTCAGGAACTGCCCCTATAAAAACATACGATCCGTTTATCACTATATGAGGAACAGACATTACACCGTATTCATTTGCAAGCTCTTCGAACTCAAGCGCCTCAACCATATCCCCTTTTATTTTCGGATTAGCCATAGAGAATTGATGCGCAATCCTTACAGCTCTTGGGCAGTAAGGACATGATGGTGTGACAAAGACCTGAATTTTTACATCCCTGTCAATCGTTTTTAGCTTGTTTATTGTGCTAGGCGCGAGCCTTGTTGAATTCCTGCTCACATCTATTATGTCATCTATAAAAGCATTGAACTCATAACCTGCTGGTATGCCGTAAAAATGAAAGTTATACTTTGTGCCGTCTGAAAAACCTATTGCTGGAGCCATTTCCACGTTATACTCCTTTGCTTTTTCAGGGTTCTCGTCAAAGTCATAAACTTCGTAGCTCAGCCTCTGATCTAGCGATGCTACTTCTTTTGCAAGCTCAACGAGCTCTTTACAGTATTCGCAATTTTCTTTTTTGGTGAAAACCGCGAGAGTTACGTGGTTTTGGAGCCTCTTCGAAAAGACTTCTTTTAATACAGCCTGATCGTCTTCAGATATTAAGCTCATACTCATACACCTAGAGCCCGTAATATATTAACTTCTATCAACTTTTTTGGAAGAGCTCCAACTATCTGGTCTACAAGTTGCCCGTTCTTAAAGATCAAAAGAGTTGGTATGCTCATTATGCCGTACTGCATAGCAGTCAGCTGATTTTCGTCAACGTTAAGCTTAGCAAATGCTATTTTACCTTTGTACTTTTTGGCAAGCTCATCAACAATGGGTGAGACAACTCTGCAGGGATAGCACCATTCTGCCCAGCAGTCAACCACAACATTTTCGTTTTTAGATATAAAATCGTTAAAAGTGTCATCAGTTAAAACTACAGGCTCATCATAAGATTGAACATTAGTTTTTTGAGAGATTAGCTGCTTGAGTATTTTCTGTTTTATAATTTCTTCATCGTCAACGGAAGTCATGAAAACTAAACATGTGTAGATTTTTTTAAATATTTCTGAAATATTTTTAAAAAATAGTTTAAAAAATGCTGACAAATGTTTGAAATTATAACGGTTAAACTTACAAAAAACAGGTTAAAAATTGTAAACCGGCATTCAATAATAGTTTTTAAAGATAAAATTTCTTCTGACTCTCGACCTTTCATGTAATGCTGATGAAAAGGATTTTAAGCTGAACGATCTTCGATTAAAATGTGATAAAGGTTGAGCTTATTTCAGACAGGATGAGACGAGAGAGCCGGAAGTTTAACATATACAATAGGATAGAGAAGTTTTTTGACAAGATAAAAGCTTTTCCAGAAAATGGGGATATAATCGCAATATCTGGAAAATACGTGGCAATATCAGAAGGAAGGTACTACAGGCTTGATTATGTCGTTCCTACTGAAGAAGCTTACGAGCTAGCAAAACTTAATGGGGGAGATCCGAGGATAGCTGAGCTTGTACTAAGAGAGAGCGAAGCGGTTATGCCTAGCTTTGCAGGCATATTCATGGCCAGTATAAATGGTGTGCTTCAACCAAACGCTGGCATAGACAAATCAAATATAAAAGAAGGGTATGTTGTACTTTACCCAGAAAACCCAAACGCTTCAGCAAGAAAAATCAGACTTTTTATACTAGATAGGTACGATGCAAGGGTAGGCGTTGTGATTACAGACAGCAGAATATATCCAACCAGAAAAGGAACAACAGGCATTGCAATAGGTTACAGCGGCATTTTGCCGATTGTTGACGAAAGAGGCTCTGAAGATCTTTTTGGTAAAAAACTGAAAGTTACAAAAAGAGCGATAGCTGATCAGATTGCAACCATGGCACAGCCCATTATGGGCGAATCCAACGAAAGCAGACCACTGGTTTTGATCCGGGGGCTTTCAAGCTATGTTATAAACAAAGATGTAGAGGTAAACCTTTCAGTTAATTATGAGGAAGATATATATTTTGCCGCAATAAAAAATTATCTAGAAGGAAAGGTTTACCCAAAAAAAGTTGAATAGATTTTTTAGAGAGATAGGTAGCGCCAAGAAAGATATATGCCAAGTACGGTGAAGATAACTGCAAAACCAACCAAGTATACTAATGACAGCAACACGCTTACCGATGGTGTTATTCCCAGTAGAGCCCATCTAGATATAGCGTTAGCGTACGTAAGGGGGTTAGCAAGAGCCACTGGCTTTAGCCACCATGGCATTGAAGATATAGGATAGAATGAATTACTAGAAAAGAGCAAAGGCATGTTGAGCAGGTTCATTATAGCCATCTGGGTTTCCCACCTAGTAGATCTGAGCGCTAGCATGAGGAACAGTGATGAAAAACCAAATGAAAGCAAGAAAAGCGATAGATAAGTTATGAGGAAGGCTACTGGAGCCATTATACCAAATGAAAACCTTAGACCAAGAAGAACACCTATAAGCAATATTATTGTCGCCTGAACCAATGATTTTACTATAGAAGCTATTACCTTTGACACTATTATTGAACCACGCGGAACAGGGGTTGTAAGAAGCTTTCCCAGAAATCCAAGCCTTCTGTCCCAAACAATTGTCATGCCGCTGCTCATTGACGTAAAAAGCACTATAAAGCTGAGCATACCAACCGCTAGAAATGAAAAGTAGTCAGTAGTACCAAAAGTTTGTTTAAGTACAAGCGAGCCTATTTCATCTATTATCTGCTTTGGTATTGTAAGTCCCGGAATTTCCAGCGATGCGCTCTTGAACATATTTGCAAAGTTCATTGCTTTGCCAAATATCCCGATCCATAATATTGGCTGTACTAAGCTGAGTAAAAGGATCACCGGTTCTTTGTACCATTTCTTTAGCTCCCTGTTAGTAAGCGCCCATAAGCCGTGTAAAGGCGAAAGTCTTCCTTCGCTCATGATCTTGCCCTCCTCAAAGTCCTCCTTAAAGCAAAAGTTTCTTCTTTGGACGCTGATTCCTCTCTCAAGCTTTTGCCCGTATAATACATGTAAACCTCGTCCAAGGAAGGCCTGCTAAGAGAAAGTCTTTTGACCTCCTGACCAACGGAATTAATCGCGCTAACCACCAGTGGAATCGCTGTAGGTCCATCAATAACCTTTATCACTATTTGTCCGTCAGTAAAGTTGACTTCTTTAACCGGAGGGAGAGTACTCAAAACCTGTCTAACAGAATCATAAGAACCATTAACTTCTATAAACAGCGTGTCCCATGTTACGCTTCTCTTTAACTCATCTGGCTTCCCAATAACCAAGATCTTGCCGTGATCTATTATAGCAACTCTATCGCCGTAGGCATCAGCCTCTTCAAGATAATGGGTTGTTAAAAATATGGTCATGTTATAATCCTTCTTTAACTTTAAAATGTACTCCCAAATTGCTGATCTAGTCTGAACGTCGAGCCCAAGGGTCGGTTCATCAAGAAAAAGAACCTTGGGTCTGTTTATCAATCCCATCGATATTTCTAACCTTCTTCTCATTCCACCTGAATAAGTCTCAACCTTTTTGTCCTTAACGTTGTACAGACCTACTGTCTGGAGCAGCTCTGCAGCCCTCTGCTTTATAACTTCTTTTGGAAGACCGTACAGATATCCTATGAGAGTTATATTTTCCCAACCTGTAAGGTCTTCGTCTGCAGAAAACTCCTGAGGCACTACTCCTATTATAGACCTTACCTTTGACGGTTCTCTGTTAATGCTGTATCCTGCTATTTCAGCTTCACCATCAGTAGGTTTGAGGGAAGTATTTAGCATTCCTATTGTGGTGCTCTTGCCAGCGCCGTTGGGGCCCAGCAGAGCAAAAATTTCACCCTCATAAACTTCAAAGCTTATGTGATCTACAGCCAGAACTCCACCCGGATAGATTTTCGTAAGATTTTTAACCTTTATTATGGCTTCGTTCATTCAGCAAGCGCCTCCAAACTCTTGGCTATCTCTTTTATCTTGTCCTTTCTTTTTTCAATTTCCTTTTTGTCGACGTCCTTTAAATAATACACATAACCTTCTAGCAAATCCAAGACGTGATCTACTGTGAAGCTTTCTGCTGTTATGGGTTCAAAGCCCTTTACTTCATCTTTTCCTTTTTCGCTCAGAGCATATTTGCCATTTTCAAGCCTTACTATATAGCCTTCTTTTATAAGCTTGTAGAGCGTTGGATAGATGGTTCCGGGAGAAGGACGCCAGAATCCAAACGATAGCTTTTCTATCTCTTTCATTATTTCAGCACCGCTCTTTTCTCCTTGACTTAGAAGAGCGAGTATGAGCCACTTTGACCCTCCAAACTTCCTTATCTTATACTTATAAAGCATAAAGTTCCACATCGAAAACGTTATCGGTTTCGATATTTAAAAGCATTACTTATTTTTTCTGATACTTGGAAATTAATTGAAATAAGCTTTTATATTTTTGATATAAAAGATAATGCATGCTCCCTTTAAAGAACATAATCTTAGAAGTGGTCGAAAAAGATAAAGTAATTACCGATGATGAGCTTCTTCTTCAACTTCAAAAAAATTATGAAAACATTACAAAAAAACAGCTTTATAATGAGCTGATGAAGCTTGAGATACTTGGTTTAGTTAGAGTTTATGAAATAGGAAAAGGCAAAAAAAGGATTGAATATGCAAGCGGGTCTTCAGAAGTTATAGGGGAATTTGATTATTAAGAGTCTCTGAAAGCGTCAAAAAAGACCTTTAAAAACCTATATACTTGTTTTAAAAAATAAAATGCAGGGCTTTGGAAGAAGGTCTTGAATCTTTATCAAAAATGGTAGAAGATGTAGACACTTTGAGAGTAATTTTTATGCTTCAAAATGGAAGGTTTGGCAGAAAGAGCATTTCAAAAAAATTGTTTTTAGGAGAGGGTTATGTTAGAAAGATACTTACAAAGCTTGAACAAAAACGCCTTATAAAGAGAAGCAAAAAGGGAACAGAACTTACGAATAAAGGCATAGCGCTGATAGATGAGATAAAAAAGACGATTTACCCTGCAGGGACAATTGCAATGCAAGGATACGAGAACATGTACGGCGTTGTTGTGAAAAAAGCGTCAGATAAGGTGGATAAAGGGCTGGAAGAAAGGGATGAAGCAATTAGGCTTGGCGCCAAAGGGGCCATGATAATCACATATGAAGGCAACAAATTATGGTTCCCTTCTATCGAATGTATAACTGATAAATACCCGGAAATCGACAGGGCATTCAGGAGCGTCGTAAAAAGTTTGGAAGATGGCGATGTGATCATAGCTGCCTGGGGAGATAGAAAGCTAGATGCTGAAAGAGGAGCTTTTGCTGCAGGTATCCTCTTAGCTTCTAAATCTGGAAAGAAAATAAAAATATAATACTTTAAGAAATTACTGTTTTTTCTCTTTTTGGAAGGGAAACACAGGTATAGGACCTTTTTTGCCAGCCATTTCCCATCTGTCGTTTATAACTACAGCAGCCCCAACCCACATGGTAAAAAGAGAATCTATAAAACCTACATAGCCCGCTGGTTTAAGACAACCTGGAAAAGCTCCCATAGCTGTTGTCATAGAGGAAGACAGCGTGGTCAGAGGTATAGCGTACAAGATAAAAGTAAAGAGCAAAAATAACAGCGTTAGATTGAGGGCTAGGTTCATCTTAAAGCTTCCTATCCAATAAATCAGAGTCATTATAGTAAAGGCAACAGCCATCATACCAACAAGATGTCCTACTTCTATTCCGTTGAATTTAAAGGCGTATATTCCTATGTGAGCAAACGCAAATGTAAGAAAGAACGCTGAATACGTCGCAAATGCTGTTGCACCAAAAGTATTTCCGTTGTTATATTCCCAGTTAGCAGCTATCAGCAAAAATAGTCCGCCAAAGAAGAGAGCTGGAGCTATCATCAAAATGCTTTCTGACCATGGATAGAATCCCATGGCATAGACTGAAAGAAAGAATAGTGTGAAACCATAAGAAAATATACCCACTGCAGTAGGATCCCCTTTCTTTTTCTCTGTTACTGTCATTCATTTTTTTGAAAGAAATTGGATTTTATTAAATATTATTTCATAAAAACGTAATATAATAAATTTTAACATATTTAACTGTGTTTAATTATATTTTTTTAAAAAATCTTTTAATAACGAAAAATTTTAAAACTAAATACATTTCGAAATTTTGAGTAATAACTTACAAAAATTAATGTCTAAACATAAGGCAACGATATAAATAACGAAGTCTTTATTAAGAATCCAAAAACGAATATTATATATGGAAAAGGTTAGCTTTGGCGAATTTCAAAAGATCATTATAAAGGTTGGAAAAGTAAAAGAAGCTTACAAAGTAGAAAATTCAAAAAAGTTGATTCGGGTGCTGATAGATCTGGGAGAGGATGGAGTAAAACAGGCTGTAGCTGGCATAAGCAAATATTATTCTCCTGAAAATCTCGTGGGCAAGACCGTGATAGTTGTTACAAACTTGGAACCCAAAATAATGGCGGGTTATACTTCTGAAGTGATGCTTCTAGCAGCCTTTAATGATACAGACCTTTCACTGTTGACAACTGATAAAGATATGCCACCAGGGACAAGAGTTTCTTAAAGTATATGCAAAAAATTTAATAAAGCGCATTCTATTTTTTATTCGAGATGGTAAAAACCGGAAAAAACTTTCTGAATAAGGGCATAATAAAGCTGCTCATACTTGACTCCCTTTATGATAAAGAAGCACACGGATATGAAGTAATAAAAAAGATAGGCCAGAAGTTTCATGGTATTTATGAGCCCAGCCCTGGAATAATTTACCCGACGCTCGAACTCTTGGTTGATCAAGAACTGGTCAACGAGAAAGTCGTTAATGGCAAAAAAGTTTACTATATTACTGAAAAAGGGAAAAAAGTGAGAGATGATGGCCTTCAGGCGCTGAATTCTTTTCTTAGCAAAAAGATTCAGCCGAACGAAAGAGTTAAAGTAATAGACATGATCTTGAAGCTTAGAAACACCATTTATGAAAAACTTTACTCCCTTGACGACAAAAAATTAAAAGAGCTATATAACGATCTTTCAGAGTTATATGAAAAGATAAAAGATCTTTAAGCTTACTGAGACTGTGAAGATCTTTCAAGCATTCTCGAAAAAGTCCAGATCGCTGCATGAATTATTTCGTTTAGCCTTGTCTGTGTCCTATAGTTCTTTATAACTATCTGTTGAATGACGCCGTCTTTAATCTCTAAACTGTAGTCAAAAGTTTTCCCTTCCTCTATAGTTCCATTGCTTTCTTCTTCTTTATCTTTCTGCTTCATTTGTTCGAGTATTTTATTTACAAAGAAAGATCTGAAGGGAGGGGTTTCGGCTTTAAGGTTAAACTCGGGGTTAGGCTTTATTACTGCTGTATCTTTTGTTATGAAAACTTGACCCAGAAGTTGCCCATCCTTTGGCCTTTTAAGGTCCCTGATTTCTGTTTCTTCTTCTTTTTTACCCTCAATGGGCATCTGGACAGCTTTTACAAAAGACTCCTTCTTTAGTATGCTGTCAATAACGTTTAAAATATCGTTGTAAAAGTTTTCTTCTTCTTTAAGTTCCTCTAGTTTTTCCTCAATTTTTGACCTTAATTCAGCTAGTTTTTCTAACTCTTCAGAGCTCACGTTTTTGGAGTTTGGATATTCTAACTAATAACTCTTTTTATTTTTGAGGAATTTATGAGCTTCCTTTTATCTTAAGTTCCATATATTTGTCTTCAAGAGAAAAAGGCGGAGGATGCGCCGTCTTGGTGGCTTTGCCACACTTAGGGCACACATCCTTTAACGTATAAATGCCACACACAGGACATTTTTTTATGTATTTTTTCATCATTCGATCAACCTGAATGAGCCTTTACCTTCAAGTTTTTTGGCAATAAGAGAAGCTAGCTTCTTTACTCCCTTTTCAGCCTCTTTATAATTTTCGGAATAATATGTAAGCCTGTATTTTGGAGCGCTGATGTATGTTATTTCGGCTTTACCGTTTTTCATTTCATTTATTGATTCGATTAGTGCTTTTTTTATTACCTCTATACCATCAGGCTCTGGGCTGTAGATTTCTAACATCTTAGTTATAGATACAACTGGAGGCTTTACTTTTTCGGATGCAAGCTTGTAAAGCTCTTTCGCGAATCCTTCGTCAATCCCGAGTTTTACAAAAGAATCAGGACCTTCTTTAACTAATTCTTCAAGTCCAGCATAGAGGCTTTCGTATTTTTGTGAAACAAGCTTTGTTTCCTTTTCAGCATTTTGCCTGTTAAGCTTTTTTGCGACTATGTTAAAAACGCTTTCAGCCCATTTGGATTTTTTTATCTCGATTCTTTTTAACTTCTGCTCTTCCTGTGTGACCTGTTTCATTGAAACGTCTATGTCGAGCTTCTGTTTGTCTGCCTTGATAACTTTTGCCACGAGCTTCTGCTTTGGTTTGATAGCTTTTTCCAGATTTTTTATAGTGCTTTTGGATATTTCGCTTTCAGGCAGGAATGCCCTGAGGTTGTTGTATTCATCAAGAGTTACCCATGCCCCTGAAGGAGATACGCTTTCTACTGTTACTAAAACTATCTCTCCTACCTCAGGGAATTCCTGTATGCTCATCAGTCTACCCTTCTGATCTCTTCGCTGTTAATTATCGCTTTTCCGCCGCTCGGAATAACCAAAAGCTCTCCACAGCCTTCGCAATAAACTTTATGGGTTGAGTGGGAAAAGACTATCCTCTCCATTCCGCACTTTGGGCACTTTATCTTTAAAAATGAACTCCTTGGAGTTAAAATCATCTGTTTTATTTGTGGCATTAACTATCACCTTTTCTTTACTTCTTCAACTATCTCTGCTTTCCTTAAACGCATTCCTTCTTTCATTATTGTATATCCGCACTTTTTGCATTTTAACTTTAAAGTTACCTTCTTGGTAGTCTTTGCAGTTCTCTTGAGCTCAGGATATTTCTGACCGCCGTAGCCATGCTTTACCTCTTCGTGATACCTAGCGCCGTAGCTCATTGATCTTTCTTTGCCTTTTTTGTATATCGATACTTCATGCTCTGTGTGCTTTTTGCATCTCGGGCAATAAGTAACAATTATGCTTGGTATCTTCATACCTCTCCCACCTTCTTCACTATATTCTTCTCTATTAATATTTTTGCATTTTCTTGAGGTAAAGTGGCAATGTCGCCAGGTTCAAACGGACCATATTCAATAAGATCAGCTCCCATAAACTTATCAACTGGGTTCAGGAAGTGCACCAGATAATACACCGTGGGGGCGTCCTTGTAAAAATGTTCAAGTTCTTTTGTCTTACCCTCGATTATATATGATTTTAGTTCGTTAAACTGAGAAATGAACTTAACGAGGAAAGGAATCATAGGTCTTTCATATTCATCAACTTCTATAGCTTCCCCTTTAAGAATCCTGTTGACCATTTTTTTCAACCTTATCTCCATGATCGTACCTATGAGCTCTGTTATGTTCTTCCTTAACTCCTTTGCAGCTAGTTTAGCCTCTTCCGTTGAGGCCGTAAGCTCCATAACCTTGAGTTGCTTTAACCTTAAAGAAATTATGCCATAAAAGCCAGAGGGCAGCTGTCCTAGCTTCTCATCATCTTTAAGCTCGCCAGACACAGCCTGATTCAGCAGGCTGATTATATCTTGCATGATTAATCATATAAAAAGCTCTCAAAAAAACTTTTTGAACTCAGATTATTGTTTAAGGTGATCATCTCGCAAGATAAAGTAGATAGCTGAACCTTTTGCTACGAGCCTTTTATCTTGGTAAACGCGGCCTTCAGTAAATATGAGATCATTTCCTCGCCTGACTACTGTGCCTTCTGCCATGAGCTTTCCCTTAAAAGCTGGCGCTAAAAATTCCACTTCGATGCTTACCGTCACAGCTCTGCTTTCTAACAGAGAACCCATAGCTGTATCCAAGAGAGTTACTATAAAACCTCCGTGAACTATGCCCAGCGCGTTTGTAACCCTTTCATCGCACTGAGCCTCAGCTAACCCTTTTTCAAACTTTATGTTTAAAGTATCTTCTAACATACAAATGGTTAGATTTTTAACAATTTAACTCTAAAGTGTCAAGTTAAAGGAATCGGCTTCCTTAAATTTGTAAATGTTCTTACAGTAACTACATATAAGGCATAAAATGTATTTTAAAAAGTATATGACTAAGTAGATATTGCTCGTGATGATAAAGGCTTGAAGCTAATTGATCTTTAAAAAATAAATTGGTATAGATTTTTTTATGAGTTTACAGTAAAAAGGTTTGCATAATAAGGCTCAGAGCTCAAGATCTAAATCACACGCTCATAGCTTCTTTATCATCACAGCCAAAAAATATAAACAGGACAAAAATTAAAATTTACCTTTTGTCTATCGGAATAAATTGTCTTTCAGAAGGTCCTACGTAAACTGCCCTTGGCCTAATCAACCTGTGCTGTTCTTCTACATATTCAAGGAAGTGAGCCATCCAGCCAGTAACCCTTGAAAGTGCAAATAGAGCTGTATAAATGTTGTTCTGAAGCGGGAAGCCCAGAGTCATGTAAACTATTCCTGAATAGAAATCGGTGTTCGGATAAATGCCTTTGCTTCCGAACTCGTTTATACCAAGAGTTTCAATCTTTTCAGCTATTTCAAACAGCGTCTTAGCCTGCCCCTTGGGGTTCAGCTCCTGGGCTAGTTTCTTGAAGATCTTAGCCCTTGGATCATAAGTTTTGTAAACCCTGTGTCCAAAGCCCATAAGCCTCTTTTTTCCTGTTTTTATGTTATCTGCAAACCATGAATCAACCTTTGATGGATCGCCTATTTCAAGGAACTGCATAGCTGCGGCTTCTGCGGCTCCACCATGTAGCGGACCCTTTAGCGCTGCCAAAGCGCCAACTATGCCCGAGTATATATCTGCAAGAGTTGAAACAACTACAAGACCCGCTGTTGTTGAAGCTGGAACCTCGTGGTCGAGGTAAAGTATAAGGGCATCATTCATCGCCTCAACCTCTTTTTCAGTTGGCTCTCTGTCGAATACTGCTTTGAGGAAACTCTTCGCCAGGCTGTCACTGGGTTCTAATAGTTTTGGCTCTTTACCTAGGACGTGCCTTATAACTACAGAGGTAACGGACGCCATCTGCCCAATTATTCTGGTAGCATAATCCCTGTTTGTCTGCTTGTTCCAAGTAAACTTTTCTGTAGCGGCAAAGGACGCCATTGCATTCATTTGTAATGCAACTGAGTCAGCAGATCTTGGAAGGTTAGTGATTGATTTTACGGCGTAATCTGGGATCTTGTATCCTTCCTGAACTTTTTTCTTGAAGTCCTCAAGCTGGGCCTTTGTCGGAAGCTGACCGTACAAGAACATATACTGAATTTCTTCGGCTGTCGCCTTAGAGTTTATTATGTCCTCTATCTTGTATCCCATATACCAAAGAATGCCTTTCTGCCCATCTATCGTTGTTAACCTCGTCCACTTTATGTTTACGTCTTCGAGACCCTTGCTTATGCTCTCCATGGAATTTTCACCCCAGAAAGACCAAAAATTTTTTGTCTATCGCTCATAAAAAGGTCATCATGATAAATTTGAACTGCGATTATATAACCTTATCTTTGTAAGAA
>CAYFFZ010000011.1:0-22519 GCA_964342655.1 uncultured Nitrososphaerales archaeon | reverse complement strand
TAACTCTCATTGGGTTAAAACATTTTTATGTTTCTCAATTATGATGATAATTGAATAGCGAAACCTTTATGTTTGCCATAAATATAAATGCGCTAACCTAGATAATAACGGTAAATGGTTCATACATAATAGTACTCCCCTTTTTCTTTTTGCTCCCTATCGAGTTTGCTTCCCGGTTTATTTACCCTAGGCCTTCCGGTTTCTTCATCCCTTCTATATGTTAAACCCATCTCTTTCAAGAAACTGTTCATCGCCTCTCTCTTTTGTAACGGACCTATAGCTTCTCCAGAAACATTTGGAATTCCCCTGAAAACCATGATTGAATCGGATATGAGGTCCATGAGCATAAGGTCGTGATCTATAATTATTCCGGCTCTCCCTTTTCTTTTTATATAATTAGGTAAAATCTTTGAAAGAGCTATCCTATCCTCCACATCTAAAAACGCTGAAGGTTCGTCCAATGCATATAAAGTTGCATCCTGTAAAAGAGCCGTGGCTATAGCTACTTTCTGCAGTTCTCCTCCGCTAAGCTTGGAAAGGTTTTTCTGCATAAGTTTTTCAATCCTTAGCGGAGTTATCAGCAAGTTCATATTTTCGGTGCTGTTCCAGTCAAATTTCGAAAGCACAGATTCTACTGTAACGTCCTGGCTAATTTCCAAGTACTGCGGTTTGTAAGAAATCTTTATGTTTATGTTGACAGCGCCATCATCGTCTTTTTCAACACCTGCTAGAACCTTTAAAAATGTAGTTTTACCTATACCGTTTGGACCAAGCCCTCCGATTATTTGTCCCTCTTTAACTTCTTTACCTTCTACTTTTAACGTAAACCCGGGATAGCTTTTCTTAAAAGAAGGGACAGTAAAAAGATAGTTTGACTCTTCTGCTGGACTCAAATCTGGGTTTCTAAACCTTATATTGTAGCTCCTTATCCTGACGTTTTCCTGCCTTATTTCTCCCTCTATAAGTTCGTTAATGCCTTCGCTGCTGTTCATGGGCCTAGAGACTATACCATAAACGGCCGGCTCACCATATAGTATATGTATGTAATCACTAGCATAATCCAGAAATGTTAGATCGTGCTCTACCAAGAACACGCCAGAATTTTCTGAAACTCTTTTAATGACTTTAGCAACAGAATGCCTGTTAAAAACGTCCAAATAAGAACTTGGCTCATCAAGGAAATAATAATCTGCTTTTCTAGAAAGGGATATACCAACTGCAACTTTCTGTAATTCTCCGCCACTTAGCTCAGAAACTTGCTTGTCATAAAGTTTTTCAATATCCAGTTCTTTTATAACTGCGCTGTTTTCGCCTTCAGAATATTTTTCTAAGAGATCCTTTACGTTTCCCTTATAAACTTTTGGTATTTCATAAATCGCCTGGGGCTTGATAGAGATCTTTATTTCTCCGTCCTTTAAAGCCCTAAAATAATCAGCATAAACAGTGCCTTTAAAGTATTTGATAACATCATCAAATGAATGATCTTTTTCATACTCTCCTAAATTAGGAATAATTGCTCCAGATAGTATTTTTAAAGCTGTGCTTTTTCCAATGCCGTTCATCCCTACTGCCCCAACAACCTTGCCTTTCTTTAGGATCGGCAACCTGTACAATCTGAAGGCGTTTGGACCGTATTGATGAACCTTTTCTTTTCCGTATTCACTAGGCAGGTTAACTATTCTTATTGCTTCAAATGGACACTTCTTCTCACATATACCACAACCTATACAGAGCACTTCATCTATAGTAGGATATCCGTCTGCTCCAAATTCAACAACCTTTTTGCCAGAAATCTGAGGCGGACAAAACCTCTGGCACTCATGATTGCACTTATCAAACCTGCAAACATCTTTATTTATTACAGCTACCTTTAACGAAGCCATAAATGTTCACCTTAATTGGGTCAGTTCGTCGCGAGCTCTTCATAGCCTTTGCTCAGGCTGGAGCGGTAAAGCTTCATCCCCATTTTTGTTGTTCATCTGTCACATTTAACTGTATCGTAAATTTATATTCTTTCAACAAGATCCTTATACCAGCTAGAATCCTGCTGCAACAGTTCTGGAACGCTAAGATCTATCCTCATAGGAGTTATTGATATTTCTCCTCTATCAAAAACCGCGTTTGCGTCCGTATTTTCGGGGTAGCTGCCAAGCCTTTTCCCCCAGAGCCAATAGTACTCCCTTCCCCGTGGGTCAAGTCTTTTGTCTAAATAATGCTCGTACTTTACAGGGGAAGCTTTTGTTATCATGGCTTTTGTATTTTCATCAACTTTGATCGGAAAATTTACGTTTAAAAGTTGAGAATTTGACGGCAATCCCCTGTTTAAAACAAAGTCTATAACCTTTGCTGCTATCTGCGCTGGTTTTTCAAACTCATCAGTCTTTGCATATGGATAAAGGATGAATTCATCGCTAATCCTTTTTGAGAAAGCAACAGATTTGTAACCTAGCAAGGCTGCCTGAAGCGCGCCTGCAACTGTACCACTCGAGAATATATCTTGAAGACCTGTGTTATCCCCAAGGTTAATCCCAGTGGCAACAGCTACAGGCTTTTTTTCTAGCATGATATGAGCTACAACTATCGCATCTGCTGGAGAACCAGAGCATATAAACCCCCTTGCGCCTTCAATTTCTGACTCCCTTATTCTTATCGGTTTATGGAAAGTTAAACTCATGCTGCTTCCGCTTCTTGGACCCTCAGGTATCGAAAAAACAACTTCATCCAGTTTGGAAAGGTTTCTGATTAAAGCCCTCAAACCTGGACTTGCTGGACCATCATCATTACTAACTAGTATCATTTTTCATCAGTAATAAACAATCTTATCTTTTTCTTTAAAGTTGGAAAGTATTTTATCAGGTTCATCAGGGGTTCCAACATAAGTATAGAGGTATTTACCTATTCTTAATTTAATTTTAGAATAATCTTTTCTCTTTACGACTTTTATCTTTTCTGCGTTTTTAAGTAACTCGAGCAATGTTTGGGTATCGTATATTTGTTTTGGCATAAGCCTCTTAACTTCAGCTTACATTTATATTTTACTTTAATTAATTGTTTGCAATGGCCAAGCTAACGCTTGATATGCTGAAGAAATATATATTTTCAAGGAACGGATTTTATGCAAACGAGGTAATTAAAGGGCCTGGGATAGGCGAGGATGCAGCAGTAGTGAGGTTATCTAATAAGATGTATATGGTTACACATACAGACCCCATAACAGCTGCCAAGAAAAACCTTGGGAAGCTCGCAATTTACGTTTCTTCTAACGATATAGCTGTAAAAGGGGTAAAACCAAGGTACGCTCTAGTTACTCTTCTTTTGAAAAAGGACGTTGAAGAGGAAGAAATTGATGAAATAACAGCACAGCTTGATAAATCAGCTAAAAACCTAGGAATAAGCATAGTGGGAGGGCATACAGAAATCGTGGATAACTTTGAGAGTAACGTTGCCGTGGTAACTCAGATAGGTTTTTCATTTAAAAAACCCCTGAGCTTATCGAATATCAAGCCCGGAGACATTTTGTTACAAGTAAACGAGGCGGCCATAGAGGGTACAGCTGTTATAGCAAACGATTACCCAGAGCTTATAGTTCAATTTGACGAAGGCGCCCTTGAACTCGCTATGTCTTATGTTGATAGAATAGCAATAATGAAAGACGCGCTTAAGCTGAGCTCTCTCGGCATAAAGGCCATGCATGACCCAACCGAAGGAGGAATAATAGGTGGCTCTGTCGAAATGGCGCTGGCATCAAATTTGAAACTTAATTTAAACGAGGATAAGATACTAGTAAGTCCCTTGACAAGATCCATATGCGAGCACCTTAACCTCGATCCGCTTAAGCTGCTTTCTAGCGGAACTGTGCTTGCCGTGGTAAAACCCGAAAACGTAAATAAAATTATAAATGCAATGGGCGATAAAGCCTCGGTAATAGGCAAATTTGAAAGAGGCGAACCCTCTTTAAATGTAATCAGAACAAGAGGGGTCGAAGTTTATAAAGAACCACCTCAGGATGAGATTTATAAACTCGTCAAGCAAACTGGGCCTTTTTCTTGAGCTGTTCTATAAGTTCAGGAACCTTGTTAAGAGGTTTTGCGCTAGTGTTGTACCTCACAGCTTGGATTTCTGCCATTATGCTCAAAGCTATGTCTATTGGCTCTTCTCCGCTTCCAATGTCAAGCCCCATAGGAGCCCTTAAAGCTTTAAGTTTGTCTTCAGGATATTCTTTGTAGAGAACGTCGAGGTATTTTAAAGTCTTTACAGGGCTTGCTATAACACCTAAGTATCTGAAGTTGAACTTTAGAAGTTCTCTCAAAATATTCAATTCTACATCTGAAGAATAATACATTACTGCTACGTAAACATTATCTCCTTTAGGTATCTTTAAAACTGCATCCTCGGGCTTTGCCAGCAAAACTTCAGAAGCTTCTGGAAACCTATCTTTTACAGCAAATTCCTGCCTGTCATCGACTATTATAACTTTAAAACCTAACTGGCTGGCAAGCTTAGACAGTGCGCTCCCGACGTGACCCGCTCCAAATATGACCAAGGTTTCAGGCGGAGGAACTACTTTTATGTAAAGAGTGACTGCGCCTCCGCACGAGCTACCTATCTCGCTTGTAGCGGGTATTTCTATAATTCCGCCAGAGCCCCTTTTTATAAATTCCAGCGCTTTATCGATTGCAAATTTTTCTAAACTTCCACCTCCTACAGTACCTACAGAGCTGCCGTCTTCCGATACAAGCATCGCTGCGCCTTCGTGCCTAGCGCTGTGCCCTTTGTAATCAGCTATAAAAACTAGGGCAAAGCCTTTACCCTTTAGAGTGAGTTCTTTGATTTTATCAGCTATCTGTAAAACTTCTCTAGCCGACATAAAAATTTTAAAACTAACCTGTTTATTAAAGGTTTTTATAAAAAGGTTTGTTTATCTATCTTTTTCTGATAAATTCAGTATAGCCACATCGTCCACAGTACCATCTGTCCTTATGATGCGCCATGAAGGTTCCGCTTCCACATTTTGGGCAGAACCTGTTGAGCCTTTTAACGGTGCTGCCCTCGACGTTGTAGAGTTTCCAAACTTGAACTGTTTTCCCTTTCACTTCTTCTCGACCTTCTTCTTTCTCATTTCATCGTAAACCTTTTTCCTTTCTTCTTTGGGCAGCATCCTTAGCCAGAGGTACTTCTTAATGTGCATTTTTGCGAGGTTAACGTCATCATAAACATAAAATAAACCCTTTAGATCTTTAGCACCAAAAGATCCTTTTAAATTAACCGGTATAATCCTATCAACCTGTTTGTTTAGCTCTTTAGCGAGAACTTCAACTGCATTTTTTCTTGAAATTGTTCCATTACCATCTTGAAAATCATACTCTACCTCTAGTCTTCTTAAGAATGGATTATAGCTACTCTTCATCCGCTTTAACATATGTCAATTCCATTTTTAAGCATTTTCGATCATTTCCTCTCCAGTAAAGATCTTTTTCATGAGACCTCTGTAAAAGGTAACTTGATCAGGTCTAAGCATTATCAGAAAAGGCAGAGAGAATTTCTGGCTGCATGCGGTTTCATAAACTTCCCTAGATTCGCCGTAACCTTTTTTGAAACTTTCTATAAAAAGGTTAGCCAGATGCTCATCTTTTATGAAAAACAAAGAATAATAAATGTATTCAGCTATGTCCCAGCCTTTATCTTCATCGTTAGCTTTCTCTTTAAACTGTTCTAGATCTATTATGTAAATTCCCTCATCGGCAGTAAGAAAATTTTCCGGTTTTGAATCTCCCAACGCATAATCTGTGTCGTGCATCTCCTTGAAGGTACGCGCAACTTCTTCTAAAATTTTCACTTCCTCTTCTTTGCCTGAAAAATTTTTAATGACGTCGAGTAAACTTTTGCCCTGTACGAAAGTTTTTACAAGCACTTTTTTGCGCACAGATACAGCATAAATCAGCTGTACCTTAACTCCTGTATTTCTAAGCAAAAGAGAACCAGTAAATTCGTTGTACATCCTCTTTATCGGGTTCATTTCAAACGGCTTTATTGGCCTCCCCGCTATCCCAAGCATGTACCACTTTAGCTCGCTTTTGCCCTTAAAGCTCTTGACAACGTACTTTTTACCGTCTATCTCTACTATCTTTATACCATAAAATGGATTTAATATGCCTCCGATCCTTTCAACGAGCTTTGCGTTTGTTTCCTTCTCTACATTCGTTTCTATTATCTTTGCCCCACCTTCAAGGCTTAAAAGCAGCTCTGGTTTTTTAAGGTACTCGTTGACATCCTTTATGCTTCTTGACCTCTTAACCTTAGAGAGCGCTTCTGCGATAACAACTTCAGGCGAAACCTTTCCACTTCTTCCGTGAAAGAGGTACTGCTTTATGGCAAGCTGGAAATAGTAAAATTCATCTATAAGGAAGGGTTGAGGTATCTGCACTCCTTTTTTTATTCTCACGTTATCACCATCCATATAAAGGTAGTCAAGGCTCAAGACCGCGTTTTTAAAACCTTCAAGTGTAACGGGAAGATTTTTTGATATTAGTTCTTTTGAGTAAGTTCTGGCATAGCTGTATAGGGCTGGAGGGTAGATCTGGTACCTCTTTTTTAACTTTGAAAATAAAAAGTATTGCAAAGGAATTATGAGGTAGTAAGAAAAGTCTTGAAATTCTTTATAAAGCTCCGCTATCTCTTCAGATACGACCCTCTTTTTATACCTTAGTTCTACATCTCGTATTATATCGTCCCCATATACTGGAATAAAAGGGTTAAGTAGCCTGCCTACAACAAATTCCCCCAAGCTGGCTTTTTCGGCATCTTTATACGTTTCGTTCAGATCAGCAACAAGGGCAGAGTATTTGTTTAAGTTTGAATCAAAATAAAAGTATCTAACCTTTTCTTTAAAATTATCTGCTAAAATTAGTACATCCACGTCACTATCTGGTTTTGCATAACCCGCTACCGTACTGCCATAGATTGCAAGCGATTTTATATTAATGCCTTTCAGTTTTTCAGTGACATCAGAAAAGACCTGTTTTACGTCCAATTCAAGAACCTCTTAAGGGTTTCTTCGGGTTTGAAGTTTAAGATAGAGACAACGCTTATCTTGCTTACGTTATTTTCAGGAGCTATATATTCTACTGGCAAACCTTTATTGAACCACCTGCTTAAAGTCTTTTTGTTTAAAGCCTCATCGTTAAGACCACCTGAAAACTTTTCCTTTAAAAGCCTCTTTATTTTTCTGCTTTTCTTAAATACCTTTTCTTCGTCATAAAGCTGTCCTTCATCCTTAAATGCGCTTTCCAGTATGCTGTTGGTTTGTTCTTCAGAAGATATTGCAAAATCTTTTATGCTTGCTACAAAGTTTACATAGTGAAGAAATTCATGCGCAATTACGGCAAGCAGCGTATCCTTTGACGCATAAAGAACTAAAGGCGGAGTTACTTGCACAAGATTATAAAGAACGTCCTGATAGCTAAAAGGAAAAAACCTAGAATAAACAATTGACGATTCACCTACAGGAGTCTTCATGGCTATAGCTTTCGGGTATATGTACCATTCAGGATATTTGATGCCCGAATACTTTTCTACATAAAGGATTGCTTCTTCTACTTTTTTTACAGAATACGATATTTTTTTATAGATATCTTCAGGTATTTCATTCTTACTTAAGCTTTCATTGAGCGTTACTAGAGGATTCATAACTTATCTCTATATATAAAGCCCCCTTATAACCACATCTTTTGCAGTAATAATAATTTGTTGGTGCCCCCGATACTATTTCAGAAAGAGAATATAAAGGTGATCCGCATCTGGGACAAACTTTTATTTTGCCAGATCTCTTCATTGCATTACTATGTTTTCCGGTTTAAAACCCAGCTCGACCAAATACTGAACCACTTTATCTCTGTGATCTCCCTGAAGTATTACACTCTCGTCCTTAGCTGTCCCACCACATGCCAGCTTCTTTTTTAGCTTTTTGGCTATTTCATCTATGTTTATGCCCTTAGGGTCAGAAAACTGTATGACCGTTGTGGGTTTGTTATATTTTCTTGTTTCAAGCTTGACAAAAACCCTTGCAGTTTCTTTTGTTATTTCCTCCGGTATCAGTTCGTTCGTATACACAAACGGTTCGAAATCATCCATTCTTTTATCACTTGATGATTGAAGCTTCGTATATATAAAGTTATTCCCTTTTTGTGTTTTAAAACATAATTTGTAAAAAAATTTCAAAAGCACATAAATAAAAGACATAAAATCATAGGTGTATGAAGGCTCTATTTTTTATAATAACTGGAAAAGAAAATCCGGAAAGGTTTAGCCTTGCACTTACCATTGCAGCAAGATCGGCTATGAACAAAAGATATGATGATCTAAAAGTTATATTTTATGGTCCAGGGGAAGAGTATTTAACGAAAATATCCGGCCAAGACCTCGAGAATTTTAACTACCTTTTAAAAAATGGTCATGTAGACAGCGCTTGCGTAAACTATGCATCTTCTAAAAACATAAAAGAACAGCTAACAAAGCTTGGTTTAAACCTGCAACCCACTGGTGAAAGACTTGCTAACTTTGTAAATCAAGGTTATGAAGTAATATCTTTTTAATTATAAAGGTTTTTTATTTTTCTCTCCATGCCAATGCGAGATAGATCACTACAACTAAAAGTACATTAAAGAATGCAAACAGAGTGAGGGATAAGTAAAGCAAAGAAGGCATTTTATTGACAAGCTCTATCAAAAAGTCAAGTACCGTTGATAAAGTTGATACCTGAAGCGTTTGTGCTACAGTAAGCGCGAACTGTGCCCCATAAGCGCTGATCAGACTTTCGGCTACGCTTACAGGTGGAACTACAGCATAAGGCGCATGGGCCAAAAGGTCTATGGTCTCTGCTAGGTCTAAAACAGCCACAGAGATTGGTCCTAAAATTATACCCAAAGCCCTGTTTTTCTTAAAGTAAAGAACGATTATAACCAAAAACGATAGAATTGCCAATAATGAGGTAACATAGAATTCGCTGCTAAGGATATAGGTCGGCTTATAAACAGGCTGTAGAGCGCTCGGAAGATAGGGTGGCGGACTGCCAAATATCGACCATGCCATGGTTGCGGAATTTTCATAAACTTCATAAAGGTATATTGATGTAAAGATTCCATACAGTATACCAAATACCATCGCTATCCTTTTACCTATTGAAATTCCAAGATCCTGATGGGGTAAACCTTTATACCTCACGCTGAATCCGAATATCATCATAATTCCTGTAAATGCCAAGGCAGCGCTCATAGTGCTGGCATAAAGCGGTAAGTACAATGGATTCATGAATGCTTTAAAGACGTTTACCGAAAGATCAAAACCTATAATAGATGAAGGATCAGGCGTTATTGATGTGCCGGCTGGATACGCCGTATAAGCGAATACAAGCCTGAACATAAGAGGAATCAGAGAAGCTGATACTGCAAGCAATATGCCTAAAATTGCATGGTTTCTGTAAGTCCATCTCTGATATGTTCTGTAATACATCCCTATTACAGGTATTGTTATTATGACTCCAGCGACTATGGCTGTTGCCCACACCGGCCATAAAACTATGCCGGCCAAATTTGTAAAAACAGGCATCAAACCCGCAAGAAAAACAGTTACTATTGTGCCGAAGACCCCTCCTATTGCGTATACAGCTATCAAATAGTTTAACATTACCTTCACAAGATCTGAGTACCTGCTGTCCATCTTTTTACCCCCAATGTATTCAATAAATGGGGTTATCCACAGTATGCCCAACACGGTGTAAACCAATGGCAAGTGAACATCAAATGCCCATGAAAGCAAACCGGCTACGACTGAAGTGCTTGCGACCATATTTTTCACCTCCTGTTCACGTAGAGCCAGATGCCATAAACGGCAACAAATGGTATGGCAAGAGCTACGATGACCAGCAAAGCCACTTCCCAAACAGGCATATTAAGGGCTACGTTGACAAGCGCAGAAACTGGAACACCAGTTATCTCCGGGGGACCAGATGTTGAAGGAATGCTTGATACAAATATGAGCGGGAATCTTCCGCTTTCAGTCGTTAGAGCTCCTCCTATCCCCGCCATTATACCTGAAAAAGGAATTAGGTACTGAGATACTTTTTCCAGCAAAGGCTGAAGTTTATAGAGCCATCCAAAACCAACTTTCTTTAAATTTTCTCCAAAAACATAATCGAGTCCCAACGCAAGCGCCAATATACCGAGCAAAATTCCAAAACCAACCATCATTACAAGGTAAGCAAACGTAACATATGTTGGGGGCCTTATGCTGGCCGGCCAGCTATAGTAGCCCCAGAACTGATGATTCAGAGTTCCATAAGCAACAAAGCTCGTAAGGGGATCTACCTTTAGTCCGCTCCAGTACATGCCTTCGATTGCGGCTAATTTTAATGGATCTTGAGAAAGAACAAGCTCGCCCTGAAAATGGCCCAAAACCAAGCCTTGAATGCCTGTAAGAACCGCGAGGGGGATCAGCATTAAATTTAGCACTTTTTTCCTTACTGGGTCCTTATCCCTAACATATTTGTATATATAAACGCCAGCTATCAAAGACCAACTTACAATTACGGCGGCTAGTATGCCGTGAAATATGAAAATCTGAGCGCCATACCAGTACATGTTTAACATTTGAGTTGGAGAGCCCCAGACAAGCAGATACGTTATTGCTTTAGATATTGACTGACCTTGCTGCGCAAGGTTTACTATTTCAAGCCCAGGGGGAAGCATCGAAAGCGAAGCCATAACAGCGAGTATATTATAAGCGCTCCAGTATCCTCCGAAGGCTGCTATTATTCCTATGAAAAAGTGCAGCCAGCCGTTTTTTATCTTATTCCAAGTTACAGTATAGATGGGCAAAACAACAACTTCAAAGAGAAAGGCAAATAGCTCAAGGTAAAAAGGAAGAGAAATGGCGCCTATCATGGCTATAAAGTTGCTCCATACTGTAACAAGCCCAAATTCTACAAATGTGCCGTATGCAGCACCTACTCCAAATATGATCGTAGATATAACCGAAAACATCCTAGCTTTATGAAGATAAGCCTCGTCCTTAGTTCTTAGATATTTGTACTCAAGAACTAAAGCGAGAGCTATTGTGCCAAGAAATGAAGATGCCAAACTAAGATGCGCTATTATTCCTGATGCCGAAAGCACTCTTAAAGGAGTAAGATCTATGGGCACAATTTTATTGTTGTTCTTAAAAAATATAAACTTTTTTAATAAGATGGTAAAAAATTTACTGATTTTTTATGGATAAACCTGTTATATTTTTATTATCGTATGGTTCTCTTGATGTCTTCTGAAAGCTTTTCATATCTTTCTATGTCAGATCTTGTCAGCGAAGGCTTAACTATCTTTAGAGCTTCTTCAAAATGTTTCTTTTCTATCGGCTTTGCGTGTTCTAATTTTTGTTCCACGCTTTCTCTCAAAGCAAGCATTGCTGCTTCTCTCACAAGTGACGCTAGGTCTGCGCCTGTATAACCCTCTGTCCTAGCTGCTAGATCTTTAAGGTATGAAAAATCGTTGGCCTTTATTTCATCTGAAACTTTTAACTTCCTTGTGTGAACCTTAAGTATTTCGAACCTCGCTGATTCGTCTGGAGGTGGTACGTAAACCAACCTGTCAAACCTTCCAGGCCTGAGAAGAGCTGGATCTATTATATCAGGTCTGTTTGTTGCAGCGATTACCACTACGTTCTTTAATGGTGCTATGCCGTCCATTTCAGCAAGTAGCTGATTTACTATCCTGTCCGTTGCCCCACTGTCGAACCTTGTTCCTCTTGCCGGAGCTATAGAATCTACTTCATCAAAGAAAACAACACATGGGGCAGCCATCCTGGCTTTCTTGAATATTTCTCTTATCGCTTTTTCGCTTTCTCCAAACCACTTGCTGAGAACTTCGGGACCCCTAACTGCTATAAAGTTTGACTGGCTTTCTGTGGCTACCGCTTTTGCTAAAAGCGTCTTTCCCGTTCCCGGAGGACCATAAAGAAGTATTCCCTTAGGAGGCTCAGTGCCTATTTCTTCAAAGTACTTGGGATATTTTAATGGCCATTCAACCATTTCTTTAAGTTCCTGTTTAACCTTTTCATAACCTCCTATATCGTCCCAGTGAACTTCCGGCACTTCAACTATAACTTCCCTCAAAACAGTTGGCTGGACGTACTTAATAGCCTCCAGCAGATCCCTTCTTCTTAACCTTATCTTGCCCAGTTTTTCAGGAGGAATCGTTGGCTGCTCTGGATCTATCTCTTTGTTGTCTATGGCTTCCCTTAACCTCATCATTGCAGCTTCCTTAACCAAGGCCGCTATGTCTGCGCCTGTGTATCCGTTTGTCATTTCAGCTATCTCATCCAGATCTATCTTGTCATCCTGTGAGCAGATCTTTTTGCTGATTTCTTCGTCGCCGCACTGGGGCACATTCCTCAGATGTACGTTGAGTATTTCTTTCCTTGCCTGCTTGTCCGGCATACCTATGTATATCTCTCTGTCAAACCTTCCAGGCCTCCTTAGAGCTTCATCCACAGCATCAGGTCTGTTCGTAGCTCCTATGACCACTACTTGACCTCTTTCCTGAAGACCGTCCATCAGAGTTAAAAGCTGGGCGACTACCCTTCTTTCAACTTCGCCTGTGACTTCCCCTCTCTTGGGAGCTATGGCGTCTATTTCATCTATAAATATTATGCTGGGCGCGTTCTTCTTGGCTTCCTCAAACAGGTTTCGGAGGTTCTGTTCCGATTCACCGTAGTACTTGCTCATTATTTCCGGTCCGTTTAATGTCAGGAAGTATGCGTTAGCTTCACTTGCAACGGCCTTTGCAAGAAGGGTCTTACCAGTCCCTGGAGGACCTATCAATAGAACCCCTTTTGGAGGCTCAATTCCAAGGTGTTTGAATATTTCAGGATGTCTAAGCGGCAGCTCGATCATTTCTCTTATCTTTCTCTTTGCATCTTCAAGGTCTCCTATATCTTCCCATGATATCTTTCCTACTGGCGCCTGGACTTCCTTTACAGGCTCCTCTTTCAGTTCAATTTCTGTGTCCTCATCCACATAAGCTACAGGACCCGGAGAAACTGAAGTTACCATAAACTTCAGGGATTCGCTGTAATAAGGTATAACTATAACAGAACCTCTCCAAACAGGTTTGCCTAGCAAGTATTCTTCTTTAAAATACTCAGGATCTGCCTGAACCTGAACCTCTATAGGAGCTACAACGACTTTCTGGGCCGGTGATATTCTTGCCTTTTTTACTCTCACTTCATCGCCTATGCCTACTCCAGCCCCCTGTCTGAGTGTGCCGTCCAGCCTTATTATCCCCTTATCCTCATCTTCATAATAGGATGGCCAGACCTGTGCATAGACGCTGCTTTTACCTGTTATTTCTATGTAATCACCTGCTGAAACACCTAGCTGCCTCATAACCTTTTGAGGTATTCGAGCTATGAACCTTCCAACATCCCTTCCTTTGGCTTCTTCAACCCTAAGTTTAACTTCCGTCGTGCTCATAAAAAAATAATTCGCTTTTTGACTTAAAAACTTTGCTTTATAAATAAAAAATTATCAAAAATGTACGGGCCCGGTGGGATTCGAACCCACGACCCTCGGGTTAAAAGCCCGATGCTTTAGGCCTCACGTCTACCTGGCTGAGCTACGGGCCCAATTACATATTGTATTTTTCAGGAAAATTTAAGCATTGTGGAAATAAATGCGACGGGTGAAAGCATATCCGGTTTTTAAAAGCCAATGATATACGCTTTAAATTTATATCTTTATAAAACCATAAACGAACCGTGACAAGTGTTTTTAAGGACAGGTCAAAGCTTTTGCCTACTTATGTACCAAACATACTGTTACATCGTGAAAAAGAATTTGAAAATATAAAAATGGCTCTTTTAGAGAACGAGTCTTCGTCAGTAAGCACAGCAATACAGATAATAGGAGACGTAGGAACCGGAAAAACAGCAACGCTGCTCAAACTTACGAGGGACATGAAAAAAGAAAATTTAAGGTTTGCTTACGTTAACCCGAGGCAACACGGAGCCACCAGAGTGCTCGTTTTTCGACATATTTGCAGGAGCCTTACCCCTGAGGTTTATTCTGCAAGTTACAGTCCAGAGGAATTGCTGCTGGCTACTTTGACCAAACTCAAAGAAGATAAGACGAAAGCAGTTATAATGATAGACGATGTGGATTATCTGCTTTTGAAGACCAAAGAGCCCATAATCTACAGTTTAACGAGGCTTAATGAGCTTCTGCCTTTTGAAGAAATTCCTGTGGCAGGGGTCATACTTACGGCAAAAAACGTAAAATTTAGGGAGAACTTAGACAGATCGGAAATAAGCTCTCTAGGCAGCAAGGTAATTACGTTTGAGCGCTATAATAAAAGGCAGGTGTTTGACATTATACAGAGAAGGGTTGAGGAGGCCATAAAACCTGGAGCAATAGATGAAAAAGTAATAGAATATTTATCAGATGTTGCGAGCTCTCCTCCGGTGAACGGCGATATAAGGTATGCTATAGATGTGCTTCTAAACGCTGGTTCTATATGCGATGCACAAAACTGCCAGAAAATAACTATAGAACACATAAGAAAGGCGATTAGCTACACTTCTCTTTCTGTGACTCAAGAAGAAATATCAAACATGGATCAGGAGCTTAAAAAAGTCCTATTAGCAGTTGCCATGGCTTTGAAGGAAAGCGGCGAAGCATATGTCTCCCTTGACAAAATATACTCTACTTATAGGGAATCAAGCAAAAAGCGGGAAGCCGATATGTCAAAGTTTTTAGAAATGTTGCAGGATCTCGGTGACAGGGGAGTTGTAGAAATAAAGGGGCTTACGAAAATAGGAATAAGCGGGGTACCTGTTGAAAACCTTACGAACTTTCTTGAAGGGTTGATGGACAAACTTGAACAAACATAAAATATTAGCCTGATAATGTTTAAAATGTAGATGAACGTTGAAGATGTTCTGGGATCAAAAGGGAGATTAAGAATAATAAAGGTTCTTGCAGAATCTAATGAACCTTTATCATTGTATTATTTAGAAAGAAAAACCGGTATCAGGAGGAAGAGCCTTCGTTCGGATCTTTTAACTCTTGAAAAAAATGGAATAATTAAAGCTATAGGATATGGCGTAAAAAAGTACACTTTGTATTATGAAAGACAAGAAACTTTGGATGTTCTAAATTGCCTTTATAAAATTGGTTATGTTTCAGTTTATCTTAAAACATGAGCTTTTAAACATCAGAAAAGGACATTGACGAATCATCTGGAAACTTTTCGTTTTATTCATATATATGACTTTTCCATAAAGCATCTAGCCTGATCTCTAAAGATGGACTTATGTTGATGGGCGCTAACACTGTACTTGCAGCTCTGAATATCATTTCATAATATTTTCGCCAATCGTAACTGTCTAGATCTAATTCTGGCCCGTCCCTTCCGAGCACAAATGAGATTTTTTCATCGGCTTTAGCCCCAACCATCAGGCCAAGGATCTTTTGCGCCACGTTTGTTTTGTAACTATAAGGATCTTTACCTAACCTTTTGTTTATTGCTAATGAGCCAGCTTTTACCGATCTTCCTCTTAAAATTTTTATGTACTTACTTAAAATCACAGGCGCTGAAATTAAAGCCCTTTTTTGAACTTCATCATAACTGTTACAAGCATAAACGGACTTGATCAGCTCTTCCTGGAAGGCTTTTATAAACTCTGGCGTATCCGATCTTCTTAATTCTATTCCGCGGGCCTCTATCTCTCCATCTTCTGTTATTCCGAAGTACCTCTTTATAGCTGTCAAACCTTTAACTGTCTTTGTTTCTATAAAAACAAGAGATCTAAAGATCTTATCTAAAACCGCAGGAATTCCAACCCTTTCAGAAATAACCCTAGCTAGCTCTTTATATTCGTTTTCTCCGGAACCGTTTTTATAAACAAAAATGGAATCTACATCACCGTATATAACGGAAAATCCCATGCTTTCCGCAGTTTCTTTGGCCTGAATCAGGATTTCACGGGAAACCCGATTTATTTCCTCAAAAGCAAAATGGTTTCCAAACCTGTTTAACGAACACCCAGAAATTCCGTATTCGCTTACAAGAATAATTTTCAGAGAGTCAGACCTAGCTTTGTAAAGGGCTTTTTTATTAGGGTCTTTTTCAAGTTTGGCAAGCCTTTTGAACTCTAGTCTGCGTTTTATCCATTCTGACAAAACTTCTGGTATAAGCCATCCATGACCTTCATAGCTGATGTTTTCTTTTACTATTATATGAGGATATTCTGATTCAAAATCTATAACCGCCACGTTAAAGTAAACTCCTGGAGAAGGAGCAGGTATTGTATAACCTCCTCTATCCCTATATAGAAACTCTCTGAGCTTTTCCACCGGCTCCGTATAGTTAATTTCTGGAACGGCATAACCTTTTGAAATAAGAGCAAATGCGTTACGTGAGTCTATAACTAGGTTGCTGCTCCACCTTGCGGCCAGGCCAAGTGGCAGAAATGCAAAAGCGCTTCTCTCGAGCAAGTATGCAAGTCCCTCTTTAGAACAGTCAAACCAGGCTGCCTTTCTGTCCATGGAAATCCTTCCAGCGCATGAGCCTTGATAAGCGTCAACCGGATCATCGCTTCTTTTTAATACCTCGTTACATTCAACATTACAGGCTATGTCTGCTTCTGGATCCTTCCCTAAGTATAGAAGCATTGGATCAGGTTCTAAGCCGAAAGGCAAAGGATTCAGGCTTTCGAGTTCTATTCTTCTTCCCGGCTCAACCTTAAGCTCGTTAAACAGGAATTTCTGAACTGGTTTCAGGTCGTCATAAAGCTTTGCCCTTTTATCAGCCTTTATTAGCTTGCGCGTTTTTTCATAAAGTTCCCAAGGTGGCTTAACCAGAATCATGTCCTTTTCCAAACCGCCCATGAGTTTTTTCCTTACGATTTCTACATAGAAAGCTTCCGACAAATCATTTGCGATAGACGCTTCTAAAGGCTCTATAAGTATGTAAGGATCGTAGTTTACAGTTAATTTTCTAAACGTGCCGCCTTCGCTCAATGTCCATATATAAATTTTGCCGTTTCTGTAATATACGTCAAAAAGCCAGCCTTTCATTTTTTATTGCTTTCGATTTCTTTCTTTAACTTTTCTACCTCTTGCATAAGCCTTATAATAGCAACGAACGCCATCGCATCTGAGACCTGAGCCGTCATCAAAGAGCTCATTGAAGCCATTTCTGAGCTCCAGACCTTTTTTAATTCTTTAAAAGCGTCTTTTGCTTCATCCCTTAAAAGCGGTTCGAACTCTTTCTCCAAAAATGCTAGGTACTCCTCGTACCTTTCTCTGAACGGCTTAGTCAGCCTACCCATCTTATCCCACCCATAAAACTTTTGAATTTGAAAAGGTTTCAAAACTTCCAGTGAAATGCCGCTCTCTTCCGATCCTAGCCTCATTATGTAGTTTGCAGAATATATCATGTAATCTGTAGCAATCGGATCTTTTTCCCCTTTTGTTACCGATAAAAAAGGGGCATCTGAAGAGACAGCTGCTCTTATAACGCTGGCATATGCCTCGTCTGAACTCTTTTTATCATTCATAAAAGAATTTAGACCGTGCAACACATAAAGCGAAAAACCTGGCTTAAGATGCGTCTTGATAGCATACACGAGCCTCTCGGGGCTGTGAGCAGAAACTTCATATATTCTATCAAGGACTGAGTCTAATTCAAGCCCTAAAGCTTTTGACAGCGATCCTATAGTTTCCTGGTCTATGAGGTTCCTTTCAGAATAATAATCAGTGGAGTTTATGTAAAGTACTGGTCCAAGGTTTGTAGCACTTACCATGTAGCTGTACATAGCTAATGCCGCCGCATCACCAAAAATTATGTAAGAGGAACCCGAACTCAAGCCTCCAAGAGAATCATCTATCGGAAAAAATCCATTGATTGTGGATTTTCTTATTTCTGAGGATTTTATGAAGTTCATTCCACCCCACCCGCTCCAACGCTAAATTCTGTTTCGCTTTGAGGTATGCTCGGGCTGTCAACGATTCTTGCAAATCTCTTTTGACCTTGCCTGTAAAGAAAGACCCTGTGAGTTGTTGCATGAGCCATGACGTTGCCCCCTGCGGCCCTTAAACGCTCTTGAAAAAACGGGTTTGGGCTGGATAGTACCTGATTTGTAACGACTACCGCAAGCTCGTAAATTTCTGATATAGCCTTTAGTTTATAAAGAGCAGAGTTGAGCCTCTGTTGTCTTTCTTGTAGAACCTCCCTTCCTAAAAATTCTGCCCTAAAAGGGGCAATGATGCTGTCGACTATTATGAGCTTTATTTTTTGGTCCTCTATCAGCTTCAATGAACCTTCTATCGATTCTTCAAGGCTTTCTACATCTGTAACCCTTGCATAGAATATGCCGTCTAGAACTTTTCTTGGGTCAAAACCTCTAAAGTTTGCTATTTCTGAAACCCTATCTGGCCTGAATGTTCCTTCAGTGTCTATGTATATAATGCCACCTCCTAAACCCCCTTCTTCTTTTTTTCTCTGACACATCACGCTTAAAGTCATGCATATCTGTGACTTTCCAGAAGAATACTCCCCGTAAAACTCCGTTATTGCAGAAATCTCTATACCGCCTTTTAGAAGGTTGTCCAGACGCCTGCTTCCTGTAGAACACTTGGGTGCTGTAACCAGTTTTTTATAATAATCTGAAGCCCGTTCAAAGTATTCTATGGCTTTAGAATCTTTAAAAGCTTCATAAGCTCTTGTATGGACATTATAAGCGCTATCACCTAACATGAACATATAATCGTAATCTGTATTGGCATTCAGCGCTACGCCTCTAAAATCATAAAAAGACGAAGAATCTTCGTTAAGCAGTGTTATCCTTTCTTTCATTCTATATAATTATAATATTATAAAGATATTTAAGTAAAGAAGCATAGAAGGGGAGAGGGGGATCTATCCAAATCAACAACGCGCAGCTTGATTTTCTAAGGCACATTTTGTTGAACTACCACAACCTTACAAGGAGACTTCCACACCTTAACCATCATTAGGTTAAAATTAGGAATGGTTTTAATATGATCTCGAATTAACAAAAACATATGGTTTCCAAGGTGGGGATAAAAGGTCTCAAATTACGCTGCAGAATTGGCGTTGATGATGGCGAAGAACTTTTCGAAAGGATCATACTTGTTGACGTTGAGGCGGAGCTCGCGGAAGACTACAAAGGTGGTATGAATTCAACAGTCAGTTATAGCGACATGGCTAGAACAATAAGGAAAAAAATCGAAGGAAACGAGTTCAAGCTTATAGAAGATGTTGCTGTAGCTGTAGCAGACGCGGTAACATATTTTAAAAACGTAGGTTCTGTGTACGTTAAGGTTACAAAGCTTTCAGTCCCTTCAGGGGCAGACTACGCATATTTTATTTACAGAGTTGATAAAAAGTCCAACAGTGAGAGTTATTAAAATTCCTTCATTAAAAATACGTTTATAGGTGCGGTGAACATAGCTATTTTATGAAAAAACCGAGCCTTTTTAAAAAAATTTCGGATAAAGACGTTTACAACATAACAAACGCTATAAAAGCGGACAAATATTGGAAAATATCTGAAAAAGATAGACAGTATTATTATGCGGTTATATTGAGCAGGGGCAGAACGCCATCTTTTAAGGGCAGGTTTGTAAAAGTCACAGGATTTAAATCTGTTGAAGCTGATGATAGAGTTGCCTGGTTCTGTAGGAAATACCGAGTTGGAGTAGTTGATTCAAAGGAAAACAAGCTAATTTGCGTTCTTACCTGGACAGCTTTTAAAAAAATGATGCACAAAGGCGATAAGATCTTGGAGCTGATTGAAAGTAAAGCGTTACCTCCTTATATAAACGATGAAACCGCTGAAAAAATAATAAGCTAATTTTGGTTTTTTAGATCTGATAGTATCTTTTCAGCTATCTTTATCAATTTATATAACGAATCCCTGTGTTCAAACAGAAGCTTTTTGCCATCATCTGTTATCGAGTAAACTCTTATCGTTCTGTTGTTTGCGCTTTTTAAAGTGGATTTGATAAATTTTTTTGTTTCCAAATGTTTTAGTATAACATAAATATAACCGCTAGGAATCGGTTCATCGATCAGCTGTAGAAGTTTTTTTCTGATAGCATATCCGTAAAGCTCTCCTTCCATCAAAATATCTAGGATTAATAAAGAAACAATACCCCTTATTAGCGTTTTTTCCTTTTGCACATAATATTTTATACAGATCAAAATATAACCTTTGAACGTTTATTTGAAAATTTTAATTTTGACAAAAAGTTTAATATATAAATAATTTACCTATTCTTATGCATCATTTCCATCACGGAGGACACGGAATGTTTGCTTATGACATAAACGAAATCGTCGAATTCTTAGATGTAAAAGAAGGCATGAAAGTTGCTGACCTTGGGGCCGGGGACGGCCGTTTTTCGTATGCTTTTAAAGAAAAGGGCGCTATTGTTTATGCTTTTGATGTAGACGATTATTACTTTAAAGAAATGCAAGCCAAGGGCATAAACACAGTTAAGGTAAATTTATGCGATGGCATCGAGGGGGAATTCGACCTGATTTTTATGGCAAATGTATATCATGACCTGGTGCGCGAATGCAAAGACTCAATTTTAGAAAATTTAAAGAACGTTGCAAAATCAATAGCTATACTTGATTTTAACGAAAAAAGGCTTTTTGGCCCACCGTGGAGGGTCAAAAAGGAAGAAGTAATAGAAGATATGAAAAAAATCGGTTTTGAGCTTGTCAAACAGAAAGATTTACCGTACCATTATCTTCTTTTATTTAAGAAAAAATAAAACTCTAAAGGTCTAGCCCAGAAAGGCTTTTGCCGGCCGTTTCAAAACCGCTTATCTGCCAGGCTAGGGCAAACAAAAACCCTATAACGAATATTGCCATGACTATTATTGATGAAATGTTAAACGGAAGAACGTAATAAGAGAGAAGCATAGTTATTAACCCTGTTATTATCCAAACTAAAGTTCTTACGATGCTTACATAAGTCCCTCTTTGTTCGGTTTTGAACAGCTCAGGAGTTAACATGGCTCTAGTACCCCACGTAAGTTCTGTCGGAACAAACAAGATCGTCATGATTGCTAAAAGCAAAAATCCTGACGTGCTTTTAGTTAGATCTACATAAATCCACAAAATTGCCCATACAGCTACCAAAAGGCCGTATGAAAACGTGGTAGCGGATTTTCTAGAAAACCTGTGAGCTAATAATATACCGAATGATACGCCTACGACCATCATTGTAATTCCTCCTATAATTGGCACGATATCGGCCACGCTGCTTGAAAAATAGTAATACGATACATCGTAAGTTATCCAGACGAACGCAACATCCTGCACGATTCCTATAACTGTGATGAACAGCATTCTGAACCAGAGAGGAGATGTCGGGTTTACTGACTCAATGTTCCCTTTATCTACATTTTCCCAAGCTTTTTTAATTTCTGTCTTTGAGCCTCCTTTAGCTGACATCCAAGGAAGAGTCTCCTTTACTCCCCAGTAGCCAATTAGCATGGCCATAAGGGGAGCTATAAATAATATACCGTATGCTAGATCCGATTGCGCCGCGCTAAAACCTAACAGCGCAGGGATAAAAACCAGTGCCACGCCAAGATTGCCAAAGTTCTGTACTACAACTTCTATGTTGCCCCTCCATTTAGCAGGCACAGCCTCAGATATTGCTGTAATTATCGGGGTTTCAAGGCCGATAGCGGCCATACCTATAAGAATGAAGGATAATATTAAGGCGACGGTGCTAGTAGGGAAAGCTAAGAAGATTGCAACCCCTACTATTATCATTGAAGCGACAGTAAGAAACGAATTTCGTCTTCCTAGCTTATCTGTCATGACTCCTGCTAGAAGAGAACCAACGCCGCCTGCTATATATGGGAGGCCGAAGCCCAGATACGAAAATTTAGAAGGGATTATGCTGCTTATAGCGGCTACTGGACCATAGCTTTCGGCAATTCCGTAAACAAGCATACCCATTCCAAGCGCCAAAACCGCCAACCAAGGGATGGAGGAACTTTTTTTGGTGGCAGGAAGATTGATGGTTTCATTTTTTTCCTCCTTTTTTCCACTCATGCTGGCTAGCTTTAAATTTTGTTATATTTAAATTTTTTAAAAGATATATCTAAAATTCAAAAGACATTAGAAATCAATACCGAAAGTGAAGCTGTAGAACAATAAAGTTATAAAAATCTTATAAATTAAGATCGTTAATGAAACGGTTGCTTAAATATTATAAAACAACAGCATGAAGAGTTTGCTGCTTCACGCATACCAGATATTATGCATGTATTTTTTTCTGTCTAATTAATCTATTTTAACTCTGTTCAAAGGCTGACCATGTTTTTATATTCAATTTATGGATAGTTCTTATAGTAAAACCTAAAAACACATGATATAAAATATAAATAGCTCCGGTCGTATAGACTGGCCAAGGATGTAGGCCT
>CAYFFZ010000010.1:0-23297 GCA_964342655.1 uncultured Nitrososphaerales archaeon | reverse complement strand
ATTAAAAAACATAATAAAAAATCTGTCAAATAGTTTCCTAAAACTCATTTTGATGCATCTAATAAAGCTTATATATGATAATACGGAATTGTAGTTAATGAGCAACTCCTTTGATTTTCTAAAAGAACTTTCAGGCAAAATTAACTCCAATGAAACAAAAAAGAAAGCGCTTTTGCAATTTTCTGGAAAAGCTTTTCAGTTTAAACTAAACGAAGGTGAAAGCTTTTACGTAAAATTTGAAAGCGATGGAAGCATGGTAGTAGAAAAAGGGGAGATAAGTTCGCCATCAGCCACAGTATCGGCTAGCGACTCTCTGCTTGTGGATCTTATAAACGGGAAAGCGGATCCAGTAAAGTCATTCTTCATGGGAAAGCTTAAAGTATCAGGCGATTTGATGCTGGCTCAAAAACTAGTTAATGAAGTTAAAAAACTGATTTAGTGAAATAAAATGGAAATAAAAAAAGTAACCGTGATAGGAGCCGGCGAAATGGGACACGGCATAGCCGAAATTTTTTTGATTAACGGTTATGAAGTTAGGCTTGTAGATGTAAGTGAGCAGGCACTTCAAAAAGCCAAACAGCTTATTGAAGAAAGCCTGAAAAAATTTGCCGAAAGAGGAAAAATCAAACCAGAGGACGTGGCTAAATTCATGAGCAAGCTGACAATTTCAACTAATCTTGAGGAATCAATTAAAGATTCTGAAATGATAATAGAAGCGGTTCCAGAGAAGATAGAAATAAAAGCTGATGTTTTAGGAAGGGCAAGCAAGGTTGCAAAACCAGATGCTATCATAGGCACAAACACTTCGAACATAAAGATATCTGATCTATCGCAATACGTGAGCTCACCTTGGAGGTTTTTGGGCACACATTTCTTTAACCCTCCTGTTATAATGAAGCTTGTAGAACTGGTAAAGGGTGAGAAAACAGACGATAAAGTTCTCGACGAAGTATACAATCTTATGAAGGCTCTTGGAAAAGAACCGATAAAAGTAATGAAGGATACTCCCGGATTCATAGTGAACAGAGTGAGCGCGCCAGAACTTTTGTTTTTCTGCTTAGTAGCAGACCAGAAGCTGGCCAAACCCGAAGAAGTAGATGCTTTTGCCAAAGAACAGGGGCTACCTATGGGGCCCTATGAGCTTATGGATTATGTAGGTCTTGACGTCGTATACGATTCTCTACTCTACTTTTCAAAGACCATATCCCCCGATTATGGAAAGTGCAAAACAGTAGGTGAGCTGGTAAAACAAGGAAAACTTGGTAAAAAGAGCGGTTACGGATTCTATCAATGGAGTGGAGGAAAGGCGGTCATACCAAAGGCGACAGCGACCGACAAGGTAAACCTTTTGGACGTTCTTGTGCTTGAAGTAAATGAGGCTGTAAAGCTTATAGAAGAAGGCGTAGCGACCCCAGATGATATAGAAACAGCCGTAAAGCTCGGTCTTAACAGGCCATTTGGCCCCATAACTGTAGCCAAATCTCTCACGAATGACGAAGTAAAATCTAAATTATTAGACCTTTACCAGAAGTTTAACTGTGAAGTGTTTAAACCCGCTAAGAGTATAGAAGAAGGCAGGTTAAAAGAAGTAATTGAAGGAAGGTATAAACCACAAAAACCAGAAGAAATAGAAAAGACGGCAGCAACGCAACAGCAAGCTCCATCAGCTTTTAAATATCTCAAGCTCGAAAACCTTGGCAACCACGTCCTAAGGATCTTGATAGACAGGCCAAAGCGCAACTTTTTGAGCCCAGATGTAATAGAAGAGCTTGATAAAGCAATAGAAAGTATCTGGAACGACAGGGATATATGGGTAGTAGTGCTTACTGGAGCTGGCGCTGATTTCTCAGCAGGGGCAGACCTGTCAACATATATAGCTGACGGAATGCAGTTCATAGAATTTTCTAGAAGAGGTGAAAGAGTGTTCAGGAAACTGGCTGAAATACCGAAGGTAACTATAGCAGAAATGAAAGGTTATGTTCTTGGAGGAGGGTTTGAACTCGCGCTTGCATGCGACATAAGGGTTACATCATCTGATGCAACGATAGGTTTCCCTGAGACAACTTTAGGGCTACTCCCTGGTTGGGGCGGAACACAGAGGCTGGCTAAACTTACCAACATGAATACGGCCCTTTGGCTTATACTTACCGGTAAGAGAATTTCTGGTGAAGAAGCTCTCAAGCTTGGTATAGCTTCACAGGTTTACGATAAGAGCATAATCGACGAAGAAACAGTAAAGCTTGCAAAAGAAATAACTTCAAATAACGCGCCAATAGCAGAGGCTTTAGCAAAGAGACTGATAAACAAAGCAACAGAAGTGCCCATGGACATAGGCTTAGAATGGGAATCTACAGCATTCGGGATACTCTTTAATACGGAAGATCTTAAAGAAGGCATTTCAAGCTTGTTTGAAAAGAGAAAACCTAACTTCAGAGGGAGATAGGATGGAAGTATACATAGCGGATTACCTAAGGAGTCCATTTTCAAGATCAAGGCCAAAAGAACCGGAAAAAGACGTTTTTAACGCGCTCAGGATGGACGAAGTGCTTGGCATGCTGATAAAGGAAATCATCAAGAGAACAGGTATAGAACCCAAAGAAATAGGCGACGTAATAACAGGATGTGCATTGCAGGTACACGAAAACTGGCTTTACGGAGGTAGGCATCCAGTGCTCCTCGCAAACCTTCCTTGGGAAGTGCCTTCGATGGGGGTTGATAGAGCCTGTGCTTCTTCAATGACGGCAATAGGTATAGGTGCTATGGAGATACAAACCGGAAACTCCGAGCTTGTAATAGCAGGGGGTATGGAACACATGACGCACGTACCTATGAGCGACAACCCCCATGTAGCTCCGAACTATAAATTACTAATCAGGCCTGAATATATGAAATACCAGATGAACATCGGGTATGTAATGGGCCTTACAGCAGAAAAGTTAGCAGAAGTAAGTGGCATACAGAAAAAGGAAATGGACGAATGGTCATATAGGAGCCATATGCTTGCAAGCAAAAGCCTTTCGGAAGGATGGTTTTCTGGTGAGATACTTCCTGTTAAGACAGAATATCAGGGGAAAGAAATTATAGTAGACAGGGACCAAAGCATAAGACCCGATACAAACTTAGAACAGATCAGCTCTTTACCTCCAGCTTTTAAGCAGGATGGAATCATTACAGCCGGAAACTCATCCCCGCTTAACGCTGGAGCATCTGCAGTTCTGTTGGCATCTGAAAAGGCAGTTGAAAAATATAACCTAAAGCCAATAGCTAAGATAAAATCAATGGGATGGGCAGGAGTTGAACCTTACTTGATGGGAAAGGGACCCGTACCATCGAGCAGAAAGGCACTTGAAAAGGCAAATCTTACCGTGGAAGATATAGATTTTTGGGAGATAAACGAAGCGTTTGCCGTAGTAACGCTTTATGCTATAAAGGAGCTGCACATAAATCCTGATAAAGTGAACATACACGGAGGGGCAATAGCAATTGGCCATCCTTTAGGAGCAACGGGCGCAAGAATAACTGGTACACTTGCAAGAATACTTAACGAAAAGAAAGGCAAATACGGGGTGGCCACCCTGTGCGTAGGAGGGGGCCAAGGTTACGCCACAGTTCTTGAGAGGGTTGAGTAAATTGAGCTTCGAGCTTCCTCAGGAAGTAGAAGAAACGAGAAAAAGGGCAAGAGAATTCGCTCTTAGAGAATTTACAAAAGATCTTATAGATCATTATGACGAGACAGAAGAATACCCTGACGAAATAAGAAAAAAAGTTTTTGATGCGGGCTTTATAACAATCGAAAACCCGTGGAACATGCTAGTTGCTATGGAAGAATTCTGTAGGGTTGATCCAGGGATAGGGCTCAGCACATTGGCTTCTGTTTTCGGATCTGAGATATTGCTACTTTACGGCACTGAAGAACAAAAAGAAAAATATCTCTATCCAACATTAAAGGGTGAAAAGATAAGCGCTGTAGCTGTTACAGAACCGGGAGCAGGGAGCGATGTAGCCGGAATATCTTCTAGATTAGAAAAAACCGATAGGGGGTGGATACTTAATGGTCATAAAATGTTTATAACAAACGGAACCGTTGCTGATCACTATTATCTGCTTGCTAGATCAGCGCCACCTCCATCTAAAGAAAAAAGACATCACGGATTAACGCTGGCCATAGTAGAGAGAAAATGGAGAGGTGTAAACCCTGTAAAACTTAAGGGAAAGCTTGGAATGAGAGCTACAGACACAGCAGAAATTACGTTTGAAAATGTTGAGGTTCCCAACGAAAACATAGTTGGTGAAGAAGGAAAAGGATTTTATATAATAATGACTTTTTTTAACATAAGTAGGGTTTACGTAGCAGCTCAGAGCGTCGGAACTGCGCAAGGAATACTGGATCTCCTTCTTGAATACCTTTCAACCAAACCAGCCAGTTTCAGGGAAATGGAGTATGTTCAATTTGCTCTTGCTGAGATGAGTGCGCTTATCGAAGCTGCTAGAAACATAACCTATAAAGCGGCAACTAAAGTATTTTCTTTTAATCCAGATCCGGCCTTAACCAGTATGGCAAAATACTATGCCGCTGAGATAGCGAACCAAGTAGCAAACACCGCCTTTAAAATAGTGGGCATGGAAGCATCAGGAACTAAGCTCGAAAAACTGTATCGGGACGCAAAGATAACAGAGATCTGGGAAGGAACTAGCGAAATAGAAAAGCTCGTGATTTCAAGGATGATTCTGAAGAGAATCCAGGAGGCGAAATAAATGTCATCAGAAGAGCAGAAGCTTTTGGTAAGCATGATTGAACAGTTTGCGAAGACAGAACTTGAAAATGCAGCACAAAAAATAGAAAAGGAAGGCATAAGCGCTGATTTAAGAAAAAGACTAGCTGAATTAGGGCTTCTGGCCGCAACGATTCCGCAATCTGAAGGAGGATCTGGGATAGATAGAAAGTCTTTTTCACTTATTTTAATGACTTTAGCAAAATACTCTACATCAGTAGCTTACTTTACATATTTACAAAACACACTGGTAAACGAGTTACTTTTTAAATCACAAAACAAAAAAGAAGAAATAGCAAAAATAGCATCAGGTGAAGCTACGGGAACGCTTGTGCACGACTTGAACCTTAATTTTCAGCACAAAATATTTGTTAATGGTTCAGCACTTTATGGTTCAAACGATTTTGTTACTTTGCCAAATGCAGATATACACCTCGTTCTAGCTAGATCAGAAGGTTCATCTTACTTGATTTTTACAAAACCCGCATCAATTCTAATGAGAAAACCATTAGGGTTCAGAGGTATGAGTTTTGGTTTTGCAAGCTATAAGGAAGAGATCGGAAACGATAGGATCATTTTTAAAGATGCAGAAAACCTGTTGCAAAATCACTTTTTTGAAACCGGAGATCAGATTGCAGCAATAGCTCTCGGATTGAGCGAATCTGCCATTGAAAAGGCGATAGAATATTCAAAAGAAAGAAAGGCATTTGAGAGCTACCTCTATGAGTTTCAACCAATATCAGCAGTGCTTAGCGATATGAAGGGAAGAATTGAAGAGATGAAAAAGGCATTAACGCTAACTGAGGACGCTCAAGATAAGATTTCGCTTAAGTTAAATTCCCTAGAAATTGCAAGGCTAGCTTCAAGGGTAGCACTTCAGATACATGGCGGTTACGGCTATCTTGAAGATCTAGGCGTTGAAAGATATTACAGGGACTCCATGCATCTTACTATGCTTGCTTCTAACTATATAAAAGAGGTAAAAACGCTTTCCAAAGCTTTTATATCTTCGGATGCTTTTAAAATCTGAAAGTTATATTCAAAATATTTTATGTCATCATAAAAAGCTTAAGCTCAGGTTCTGGGGCATTTTCTATTCTTACATAATAAAGCGCTCCAGGGGGTTTGAGCGTCCTTAAAAACACATGCGTTTCTTTTTCGACAAACCATCTTTCCCTCGCTGCATACTTTTTTACCGTTCCCAAACCCGCATAGTTGTTATACGCAAAAAGAATTACGCTTAAGTCTCGTCTAACAATGGTTTCAACCAGACGTTTTAAAGTAAATTCATACTCTGAAGGCGCAGAGATCGCTTCGTTTTCCCAAGTTATAAGGTCAGCTATTATTATTGCATTTTTGAAATTGCTTATAGTCTGCAAGTCTTCTTCTAAGTTTCCTTTCGCTCCAATAACCGCAAGACCTTCTTCTGAACCGGCCATTTTCTTTAAAATTTCTTTAACTGCAAACTCATCTTCATCGGGCCTTGTTAAATATACTACGGAGCGCTTTTTGGCAAGATAATCAACAGTTAGCCAGTACCTGTACATCTTTGAAAAAGAAGAGTTAACAGAAGAATCTTGAACATAAAGCGTTATATCTGGTTCTCTGATAATGCTTGAGCTGAAAGCCCTTTCCCATTCTTTGACTTTATTTTTTAATGTATCATAAAGCATAGAAAACGAGTAGGATGCATCAAAAAGCTTTAACCCATTATAAAATGTATAATAAAAAGGATATACGCTAACGGGGTAATCTCGATCTTTTATAACAATTATCTTTCTTGCGCTTAAACCTAGTATTTCTTCTTTTTCTAATTTGATATATGCATCAGCTATGTATCTAATAATATTGAGCTCGCTTTTGGATCCTTCAGATATAAGAATCAAAGAACCGTTTTTAAGCTTTGAAGCTTCGTAAACAAGCTGCATAAGAGCTCTTTCAGCTCTTTCGCCGCTTTCTGTCCAAAGAAATGCATTAACAGAATCCAAGATCACAGTGTTCCCTTTTTCTAATGATTCCAGAATTTCTGAAAAAGCTACTTGCTGGTTGCCGCTTAACAAACGCAAAATTTCTAAGTTTTTCGGATCTTTCCCAATAAGGCTTTTAGCTTTAGATAAAAGAGATTCTTTAGGTTCATTATATGATATATATGTAACATTTTCCGTTTCCAGGGCTGACGCTAAGGCTATAGTGGTTTTCCCAATACCGGGATCTCCTTCGATTACAGATACATAATTTTTAGTTCTCAGTATTTCCAAAGGTGTTCTGTATGGCCTTGATGACATACGTATTTGTTTACCCGATCCGCTTATTAATTTTTATTTTAAAGGCGCTTTTTCACCCTTAAAGCATCAATGATAAAAATTTAAATATAATAAAGATCAATTAAAATTAAAATGAAAAAAATACTGATGATACCTGGGCCAATCGAATACGAGCACGACGTTTTAAGTGCTATGTCAAAGCCCACATATGCACATACATCAAAAGAGTTTTCTGAAATATTCAAGGATGCTTTAGAAAAAACCATGACTGTGTTTGGTGCAAAGGAAGGGCTTCCTTATGCTATAGCTGGATCAGGAACTCTTGGGATGGAGATCTCCACTGCTAACTTTATAAAAAAAGACGCAAAGGTGCTTGTGGTAAGCACTGGTTATTTTGGGGACAGGTTCATAGATCTTTTTTCAAGGTTCACTAAGAACGTAGAAGTATATAGACCTCCTCTCGGATCTTCAGCCGATCCAAAACAAATTTATGAAAGAGTAAGCAAAGGGGGTTACGATCTTGTTACTGTAACGCATGTAGATACAAGCTCTGGCGTAAGAAACGACATTAAAGAAATAGCCAAGTTTTTCAAGGATCTAGATACAATCCTTGTAGTTGATGGCGTATGTTCTATTGGTGGAGAATATTTCAGCATGGAATGGGGGGTTGACGTAGCTTTTACAGCAAGTCAAAAAGCTTTAGGGGTGCCGCCCGGGCTTGCTGTGGGTGTTATAGGACCTAAAGCTCTTGAGTTTATGGAAAAGAACCCCCCTATGACTTTTTACTCTGACTTACGGATTTGGCAGAACGTTCTCAGAACATACATGCAGGGAAAAGCAGCTTATTTTGCAACTCCTGCTGTTAACTTGATCGTTGCGCTAGACGTAAGCTTGAGCATGATAGTAAAAGAAGGAATCGAAAACAGAATCAAAAGACACCAAATAATGGCTGAAAGCATAAGAGCTGCGCTAAAAGAACTGGGGCTAAAGTTTATTCCTAAAGAAGGATCCTATGCCAATACGATATCAGTTCAGTACTTGCCAGAAAACGTTAAACAGGCCGATTTTCTTTCAGATGCAGAAAGATTCGGAGCCGTTTTTGCTGGCGGTCTTATCCCGGATATAAAAGAAAAATATTTCAGAATAGGGCACATGGGTTCTATAACAGCTTCAGAAGTTCTAATAGCGATAGGCGCTGTGGAAAGGGCCTTAAAGAAAAACGGATACAAAGTAGAGTTAGGTAAAGGTCTTTCGGCAGCGCAAGAGGTTCTTTATAAAAATAGTTATTAAACCAAAAAATCACTTTCTATATAATTTTATTTTAAATTTATTATTAAAAGTGTCCGGTATAGAAATACGTCCCTTTTACGATGCTGCAAAGATTTCCTTTTCCATCATACACTTCTATCAATACATATGCAAGGTTCTTTCCGCCTTTTAGTATCTTTGATACAGCTTTTATGGGTCCTTCGGTTACAGGTCTAAGATACGTAACTTCGAGATCTACAGTAACTTCATTATAACCAAGGTTGCTCGTAAGAGCCGCACACCCTCCTGCCGCATCAGCAATCGTTGCAATAGCGCCACCGTTAACGGATCCGCCAAACCTAGTTATTTCCTGTTTATAATCCATATAGAGCTCACACGAGCCCACAGATATGCTCTTGACCTTTATCCCGACATGCTTTAAAAAAGGATCATTTTCAAGGACTTCTTTTAGAAGCTCTAAGCTCATGATACTTTAATAAAATAATGTCAATAAAAAATTTACTAATTAGGTTTTAAAGAATAAAGATAACCGCTAAAATATAGGGTCCAGAGTAATATTGGATAAGCTATCATCCTTTCTAGTCCGCCAAACCCTATTCCTAGAGTTATTCCGAACATATATAGAAAAAGAGAAACTAGAGAGAACAGCCCTACTATAATAGATATATAAGACATAAAAGATTTTTGTAGTCTGAAAGAGCTTATAACCGCCAGTGAACCGAAAAAGAAAGTTATAAAGGAAACTATGGTGTGAATATGGTAAGGGGAGTATTCAGGAAAAACCCCAACTAAGAAAGCTCCTAGCCCGGCAATAAACATAAGCGAAGGAAAAAGCTTTGTATTTGTGCCTTTGTAAACCATATAAGAAGTTATAGCTATGAAGAGGCCGAATATTATTATAGAGGCGTTGAAAATAGGTGCGGTTGAACCAACCCCCAGATCACTTATATAGTTATTTCTGATACTGTACCCTGCATACTCAGCTTCAGCAATTATCATCATTATTATGAACTGAAATGTACCAATAAACGCAATTACTCCAGCGTATTTATTATATAGATCTTTGTTCATATTCTAAAATTTGTAATGCCCGTTTATATGTTTTAAATTTCATACTTATTTTTATATTTTATAAAATAAAAGCAATACAGTATCTATAACGAGGTGTACAAGTTGGAAATAGTTCCGTTAGGAGAAGAATCGCTTGGAGTGAGGTCTATGTGCCTGAAGGTTAATGTTGACGGAACGGTTTTCATACTTGATCCTGGAGCAAGCTTAGCCCCGAGGAGATTTGGCCTGCCGCCCCATCCGATCGAGATTGAGGCAATAAAGGATTTCAGGAAAAGGCTTAACGAAAGTTTGAAAGAAGCAGAATATATTTTTATATCCCATTATCACAGGGATCACTTTACCCCTGTATATAAAAGTGTATACATGGGAACAGAAGGCGAAAATATATATAAAAAGAAAAAAGTACTGGCCAAAGATTATAACAGCGCAAATTATAGTCAGAAAGTAAGGGGTTATATGCTTGAAAAGGACGCAAAAAATTTATCTGCAGATTGGGTTTTTGCTGACGGAAAAAGCTTCAAGATAGGGGACATAAAGGTCAAGGTTTCTGATCCGATACCTCATGGGAAAGAAGGAAGTAAAACAGGATATATAATAGGTATCTCTATAAAGCAAAAAGGGTTTACTTTAACCTATATTCCAGATGTGCAGGGGCCGCTTTCAAAAAAAGCTGTAAAGTTCGCTAAAGAAACAAAACCGGACACGCTCGTAATAGGTGGCTTCCCCTACTATTTATTGGGTTATGCCTTCAGCGAGGAAGATCTTAAACTCTCAAGAAAATTTTTAGTAGAAATCGCAAAAGAAGTAAGGCCAGAAACCCTAATAATCGGGCATCACCTTCTGAGAAGCACGGACTGGAAAAAAGCCATTCCTGAAGGTCTTAATTTTAAGACTTATTCGGAAATTATAGGGAAGAAGGAAAACACACTTGAAGCAAAAAGGAAAGAACTTTATGAAAGTTCAAAGCCTCCGCCTGAACATTACAAACTTTTTAAGAAAAGCGAAAAGGACGAATGATTATAAACTGGATTTAAATCCCGATAACGTTTTTATACGGTCTAGTAGTCAAAATCTTAAGGGCCGGTGGTGTAGCTTGGTTAGCACGTCGCCCTCACACGGCGGAGGTCGCCGGTTCGAATCCGGCCCGGCCCACTTTTTGGTAAAAGGTTATTTTTTAGATAACATTATGCTTTTAAATGAGTAAACTGGGAGCTTACGTAAACCTTACAAAGCCCGCCGTATCAATGCTTTTGTTTCTTGGAGGCGTTACTGGAGCTTTTATGGGTTTTCAGAAAATCGTAAGCGAGCCAATAAAGTTTCTCATAGGAATGATAGCGCTTTACTTTGCAATATCAGGGGCTAATGCTCTTTCAAACTACATTGACAGGGACATAGATGCAAAGATGAAAAGGACATGCAACAGAGCCCTCCCATCTGGGAAGTTAACTCCTAATGAAGCAATAACGTTCGCTACATCAATTCTTATTATAGGGCTTATAATAGCTTTATTTGTTAATATTTACGAAGTTCTTTGGATATTAGTAGGGATAATTTTTGATCCAATACTTTATAACTTCATGAGCAAAAGAAGGACATACTACAACATACTCATAGGATCTATAGCGGGAGGTACGCCAGTAATGGCGGGCTGGAGCGCCGTCACGGGCGAACTATTTTCTATTAAGCCGTTCCTCATATTACTTGCGATAATAATTTGGACGCCGGTTCATATATGGAGCATAGCGATAAAGTATAAAGAAGATTATGAAAGGGCAAAAATACCTATGCTTCCAGTGGTCAAGGGAGTAAAGGCTTCTTCCTATGGGATAGGGGCTTTTGCAATAGCACTGTTTTTGGTAACTGCATTTTACGGATTGGAGTATATGAACCGATTGTTTGCGTCAATAATGATAGTTTTTGGAATGGTTATATTAGCTCTTTCCATAAAGCTATTCATTAGCAGCAAAGTAGAAAAAGATTCGATGATGCTGTTCATATTTTCAAACGTATACTTGGCCATAGTTTTTATATTGATAATAGTGTACTCAGTACTCAACTATTTATAAGAATTAAAATTATGGTTAAGAATATTATATAAAAACAATATCAAAAATTAGAAAACGCTTTTATTTTTAACAAAAATAATGCATTTATGAACAAAAGCGTTTTAGCTATAATAGTTATAGTAATCGTGGCTGTAGCAGGCGTAGGCATCTATTACTATTCATCATATGGAAGTTTAGATGTTTATGTAACAACGGGAAATTCAGACCCTATTTACTTAACTATATCTTCAATAATGCTGCATTCTAAAAGTGGTCAGTGGATTACAGTTTCAAACGCAACAAAGACTGTACTTCTTACATCTAACTTATCGTTTCTTGCATCATCTACTATACCTGCAGGTAATTATACAGAAATAAGGCTTGTGATAAGTTCAGCTACAGCAACGATAGGCGGGATAAATATAAGCGTTAAGGTTCCTAGCGGCGTCATCAAGATACCGATAATAGCAGGGGGTCTTAAAGTAAGTGGTGGAAGCACTTCTAAGCTCGAAATTATCATTGGACCTCATCTCGTATCTACGGGAAATGGCAAATACATCTTTTCACCTGTTATTACAGCAAGGCAGCTCTCATGAAAAACTTTAATTTTCCTTATTATTTTTTATTATATGAAAATCTTAGATTTGGTTTACTGATAGACGGTACAAACGCTAATGTTTATGGATCTTTAATCAGGGCGAAATTTTCCAGATAGACAGCGGTATGAGGAATAATTTCAGCTTCATAAAAAAGTTTTATTTAGTAAACGGGCTAAAGCCGCAACACGTTTAGATAATGCATGCGCTCATAGACCATAGATGAGCTTTAGCTGACATTTTAGATATTACATGCCAAAAATATACGCCCATGGCACCGACCTTAAAGTGCTAAGGGGGAAGAGAAAATGCCCACGCGATCATCACTCATGAAGATATTCGGGGCTTTTGCTAAAGCAAGGCCCGTAATATAAACCGAAGATGTTGTTGATAATAGTTTTAGCAACATTACTGTTATCGAAACGTCAGGTTATACGCCCGGAAGTGCGAGCTATCTTTATAATGATGGTAGGCAGAAATACGTTTTTATAGGAGACGCAGTTTTTGAAAAGGGTGGAAAGTTTTTCATAAAAAGAAGGTTTTAACTTAATGCAAAAATTGCCGGAAAGATCTTAAAAATATTGATAGCCTAAAGCCAGTGACGTTGCTTCCCAAGCACGGCAAGGCTGTTTTTCTAGAATAGATCTTTTTAAAAGTTTATCTGGATTCCTCCGCTCCCCTGTCTTGGCAGGAACGGTTCTATTACATTAGCAAGTTGTTGTGCAGTTACTGTATGGAGATAAACTCTGCCAGGTCCTTCTATTTCAACAAAAAACCATCCTTCATGGGAAAAAAGCATGGACTTTACGCCGCCTACGCTGGATATACTGTATCTCATTCCATCTTCAAAAGCCAGCAAATGGCCAGCTTCTACCTGAATTCTTTCACCGGCCTTCAGGTCTATTACTGAAAGGCCCCCATATGCATGCAGAAATAGTTTGCCAACCCCTCCAAATTTTGCAAAGAAAAGCCCTTCTCCAGCTAGTATTCCTGCACCTATACTTAACATTTTCGAATCATAATTTACACCTTCCTCTGCGGCTAGAAAAGAATGCGATTCAGCAAGAATAGAGTTAGAGCCGTTTAAATCTACCTCAAAGATTTTTCCTGGAAAGATGCCTGCCAGAATAGCTTTGCCAGGGCCCATGAGCTCAGTAACAAAAAAAGTTCCTCCGGTTATAGCTCTTTTGAGACCTGAAAGCAAGCCTCCTTTTAGGACCGTATTCATCTTTATGCTTCCATCTTTAGAGATCAGATGTCCCCCATCGGCATAAATTTTTTCTCCCTGTGACAATGCTATCTTAAGCATCTGCATGTCAGCACCTTCGATTAAAAACTCTGGCATGCAATTATTTCAAAAAAGGTGGTTATAAGATTTATTGTTTTATAAGCTGTTTTATTAACATGGTCAGGTCTTCAGTATAAAAAGCAGATCTGATTGACCAGTAATAAAATGCCAACCCTGTTGCAGCGGCAACAAAGTTGTCGTAAGGAAAAGATATTAGAGGCCGAGCAAGCGGACCGTAAGGCCCAAAAAACGATATCGTAAGCAAAGTAAGTAGAAGAACCACTATCCAAACACCTGAACGCACGTGTTTTTTACCAATACTGTTTAAGGAACGGTAATTGATAGCTATGTATGAAGTTAGGATCAAGGTTACAGCTGTTAAATAGATAATAAAACTGGATAAGAATAGGTACTGACTCGTAATACCGTTTTGATATGGTAAAGCTATTTTTTCATAAGCCAAATAATACGTAAAAAACGTTATTAATGATACATATATTACAGATGTTATTATTGCAATCGTCTCATTTATCCTATATCTTTTTGCTGTATAAACAAAATAAAGGGGGACTCCAGAAAGGGTTATGGCTATTGTTCCATATAGAACGTTAAACGGAGTCCAGTAAATCAACAATACCGAAACCACAAACGCGATAGGAGTTATAAAGCTTGCAAATGGAACTTTAAACGTTCTTTTTACTTCTGGAACAAATTTTCTTAGAGATGCCAGTGCAGGCATTCCTCCTAGGTAAGCTATAACAGTTGCAGAGCTGATAAAAGTTGACAGAAGCTGCCACGTAGGATAAGGTATTATAAAAAGAGTGCCTAAAAGCCAGGAAGCTATAAGCGAAATCCACGGTACTCCCCATCGGTTTAGCTTTAAAAAGAACTCAGGAAGATGTCCGTCTGCAGCAAGTCCGTAAAACGTTCTTGAAGCAACGCCCGTGGTTATTATAGAGCAACCTGAGGGAGAAACTATGGCATCTATAATCAGCACAACCGTAAAAGCTATCAGAATTCCTATTCCAGAAAGCTTAAAAATCTCAAAAAATGGACCGTTTGAAAGAACAGTAGAGGAAAGGCTTGACCAGCTACCCGGGGGTATGCCTAAAGCCTTCCAATCAATGCCTAGAATAAAAGCGATTTGTATCAAAAGGTAAAGCAACATCATCAGAACCAGCCCCCCAACCGTTGATATTGGTATAGCTTTTTCAGGGTTTTTTGTTTCTCCAGCATAGTCAATACCTTCCCTGAAACCTAAATATGAGTAAACAATCCCTCCTGCAGATACAGCGAGAAAAACTGGCGAAAGTCCGTATGGCTCAAAACCGTTGGGTAGAGAACTGATGTTTGAAGGGTGAGGATAAAACGCTATCAAAAGGAGAACTGCTAGAGTTGGAATTATGAGCTTCCAGACACCAAAAACATCGTTTACCTTCCCAAAAAGTTTTACTCCAAAGTAATTTAAGAAAAAGAAGAGCGTCAAGAGAGCAAACGTTAAGAGTCCTCCCTTCAGCGTTATAGTTCCTTTTACAAATATCCCGGGTATAAAAGACGAAAGATACTGAACAGCCCCAAGCGTTTCTGTCGGTGCTACCGTTATTATTCCCAAAAGGTATGCCCATCCCATTATAAAGGAAGCGAAAGTACCACCAGTATACTGGGGTATACGGACAAGGCCGCCGGATTTAGGAAAAAGCGATCCAACTTCAGCCCATACAAGAGCTACAAAAATAAGAAGTATTCCTCCTATTATCCATGACAATATTGAAGCAGGACCAACGTAAATTGCCGAATAAAACGCTCCAAATAGCCATGATCCCCCTAAAACTGAGCCTATAACGAGCATTAAAAGATCAAAAGTGCTAAGGTCTTTTCTAAGACTTTGATCATACCGTTGCGCTTTTGCTTCTGACGAAAAAGGCTCTTCAGAGGCCATTTTTCGCGAGTAATAATCCTTTATTTATAAGTATTTCTTGTTTTTAAAAACTAAATCTGTATAGTTATACGATTTTATTAAAAACGCTGAAAATAAAAATCGGGACTTTGAACTAGATATTTTTTGATGTTTTATCAAGTTAAATATAAAACGGCTTTGGAGTTTTGAAAGATGAAGTTTATAAATCTGTATGCTGTAAATATTCTGGATTGCAGTACAATATATACGTACTAATAAAGGCTATTTATGAAGACGTTAAGGTCGATCCAAAGACACTTGAACCTAGTACAGTTGGAGTTAAGTTCAAGATGGAGGACATCAGCAGAAACGCTGTTGAAGAAGCTGTAAGAATAAAAGAAAAACACGGTGGTAAGGCCATAGGTTTAATGTTCGGGAACGAACAACAGTCACTAATAATGAGAGAGGCCTTAGCGATGGGGCTTGATGAAGGAATTATAATAAAAGGCTATTCTATGAACGATCCGATCTATACTTCTCAGGTTATTTATGAAAAGTTGAAAGGAACGCCATGGGATATTATAATAATGGGCTATTCTTCTGCTGACGCCTATACAGCGCAGTTGGCGCCTCGGCTTTCATCAATGCTTAACGTTCCACTTGTAGGAAATGCCGTTAAGCTAGAGTTTAATGATAAAAATGTTGTTGCAACAAAATCCCTCGACGAATATATGGTCAGGGTCGAAAGCGACCTTCCAGCTGTAATTTCTGTTGCCCAAGAGATAAACACTCCAAGAATTCCTCCGCTCCTGCAAATAATGGCCGCATCAAAAAAACCTTTAAAAATCGAAGACGCTCCTCCAAGCAAAGGAACGTATTATAAAGTCATAGAACACAAAGCTTACGTATCTTCAAGAAAGAAGATAATATTTGAAGACATTAACAAAGGTGTGGAAGAAATATCCAAGGTGCTGAAGTCTTCTTAGCCTTCAAGCTTTTTTAAAAGCAGAGGAACTACAGTATATATATCTCCAACTATACCATAATCAGCTTCGTTAAATATTGGTGCATTTTTATCCTTGTTAACGGCTATAACTATTTTTGAATCCCTCATTCCAACTATATGCTGAATCTGTCCCGATATACCTAGCGCTATGTAGATTTTAGGCCTTACTTTTTTGCCTGAAAGCCCAACCTGTCTGTCCTCTTCAAGCCAGTGAAGGTCAGAACATATAGGCCTGCTGCCAGCAACTTCACCTCCAAGTTTTTCGGCAAGCTGCTTTGCCAGCTCTATGCCTTCCTTTTTTCCGATGCCTCTTCCAACCGAAACAATTATCTGCGCCTTTGTTATGTCGACTGACCCCTTAGCTTTTTCTTCAACCCCTAGCAGTCTTGTCTTTGGTGAACCTGTCAGTTCAACCTTCTGAACGTTAAAAGTGGTCTGAGCTGATTTTTTAACTTCAACAGAACCGGGCAAAAGCGTGAACACTTTAGCTTCAGTTTCCTTTGTCATCACAGTTTTTCCACCAAAATAATACCGTTTAACAACCGGCTTTCCATCTTTTATCTGAAATTCAAAAACATCAGATTCCATAGGGTATCCCAGTTTCTGGGAGACAAGCGCTGCAATCTCTCTGCCCAAAGTTGAAGCGCCTACAAAAAAATAATCGTAACCGTTTGAAAAGATTCTTGACAGCAGGTCCACAGCTTGCCACGGGTCATAAAGATCTCCGTTAAAGAAGTATACGTTTTGAACTTTAAACCCCGAAGGGTCAAAACCTTCTCTGCACACTATATCTATTTCATCGGCTCTTTCGCGTAAAAAACTAAGAAGCTCTTCCAAAAGTTCTTTTCTTTCAGAAAAAGCAAGCGCCTTCAACACAAAATCATTGGAAAAAGAGTTTATTAAAGTTTTACAGCGCAAAGATAAGTTAATAAGAAGTAAAGCAAAAATAATTGGTGTTGATACTGGCAGCTCTATGTTATCCGGAATACTTTAATCTGCCAAAGAACTACATGATGCTTGCTGTATACCTTTCGGCTTCTCTTTCTGTAGTTTTTTTCTTCTGGCTTCTTCAAACGCGTCTAAAAAATGACGGTGTCTCGCTTAAAGAATTTCTTGCCCTGATATTTAAAAATTACAGAGGCTGGGCAAGCTACCTTTATGATGTGCTAACTCATAGAAGGCTTTTAAGGGACAGAAAAACCGGAGGCATATCTCATTTTTTTATGATATATTCTCTTTTGCTATCGTTCATCGGAACTTTGCTAGTGGCCTACAATCAGTACTATGAGATAATAACGGGTAGTGCAGTTTTTTGTGGATCTTTTTTTGAAAGCTACAGCTTCATTATGGACGTCGTAATGTGGGTTCTACTTGCAAGTTCTGTAGGAGGCTTGGTAGCCCTTTATATGAGAAGAAACATCGTTCCAAAAAGAGATTTAGTCTTTAATTCTTTTTACCTTCTAGGATTTGTATATCTCGCTATAACTGGAGCTCTTTTGGAATCTTTCAGGATTAATTCCCTCGGCATAAGATCCTATTATTTCTTTAACGCCATGATCTTCGGTTTTATTAAGATGAACTATCCTGAATATTTAGGAATTTATTTAACGCATTTTGAACTTGCATTTATACTCATAGCGCTTATACCTGAAACTTCAGTTTTTCATTCGTTACTGAGTTTAACTAACTACTTAAAAGAAGAAAGGCCAAGCGGAGAACTGAGAAAGCCATTTGACCTAAAAGAAATAATGGAAAAAGGAACCTTTGATGTGCAGGTTGGTATTAATAAGACTTCAGACATAAAGGGCTTTGATAGGCTTGAACTGGAAGCCTGCATGCACTGCTATAGATGTCAGGACGTATGTCCTGCATATGCAGCAGGCAGACCTCTTTCTCCGACTAAACTTATAACAGATCTTAAAAACGGAATTAAAGAAGACAGAGCTATATGGGATTTCATTCAGGAGGATACAATATGGTCATGTACGACCTGCGGAGCCTGTGTCGAAGCCTGCCCTGTTTATATTAGGCATACGGATTACATAGTAGATTCAAGAAGAGCACTTGTAATGAACATGAAGTTAGACGAAAAGAAGAACGCTCTGCTTTTATCTTTGAGTTCACAGGAAAACGCTTTAGGGCTTCCTAATCAGGACAGGAATGCATGGCTTTCCCAAGAAGGCATAAAAAAAGCTTCTGAAGTAAACAGAGCAGAGAATTTACTCTGGGTTGGATGTATGGGAAGCTTTGACCCTGAAGCTAAGGACATCGTGAAGAACTTTGTTGAAGTTTTAAAGAAAGCGGGCCTTCAGGAAGAGTATGCCTATCTTGGGGAAGAAGAAACGTGTTGCGGGGACCCGGCGAGGAGGCTCGGCGAAGAAAGCAAGTTCCAGGACCTCGCGCTAAAAAATATAGAGCTCTTTAAGAAATATAACGTAAAAAACATAGTAACGATATGTCCACACGGGTACAATACGTTCAAGAACGAATACCCTAAAGTTGACCCATGGGTAAAAAGTGTAAAAGTTAAACACTACTCTGAAGTCATACAGGAACTTTTACAAAAAGAAAAGATAAAGGTCAAACAGTCCGAAGAAATTCTTACTATTCATGACCCTTGCTATCTTTCAAGGCATAACGATATAACTGAACCTCAAAGGATTGTCCTTAAAAAAGTCGGTAAAGTCAAAGAACCTGCGCACAGCGGAAAAAACACTTTTTGTTGCGGTGCTGGAGGTTCAAACTACTGGTACGAAGTAAAAGAAAACGAAAAGATAAGCCACGTAAGGTTCAAAGAGTTAAAAGATACAGGGGCCTCTACAGTTGTGGTTCTTTGTCCGTTCTGTAATGCGATGTTAAACGACGCTTCTACAGTCCTTTCTGACGGGAAAGTAAAGATTAAGGATATAGCGGAAGTTATAAAAGACAATTTAGCATAACAGCATAAATATTTTCATTATTTAAATTATAATATGGAAAAAGAACTTAATGGGAAAAAAGCCATAATAACAGGGGCTTCAACGGGTATAGGAGCAGCAACCGCTATAGCTTTTGCGAGAGAAGGCGCTTCAGTTATAATAAACTATAACAGGAGTGCGGACGAGGCTAAAAAAGTTCAAGAAAAGGTGAAAAATCTAGGATCTGAGGCATATGTATTTAAAGCCGACGTTACGAACGAAGAAGAAGTAAAACAACTAGTAGAATTTGCAAAAGATAAGTTTGGGAGCATAGAAATTTTAGTGAACAATGCTGGCGATCTACTAGAAAGAAAGTCGCTTATGGAGACTGACCTTAATTACTGGAAAGCTCACATAGACCTTAATCTGACCTCGGCATATATAGTTACTAAAAATTCGTTACCCCTGCTTTTAAGCTCAAAAAGTAATGATAAAGCAATAATAAACATATCCTCCATAGCCGCCATTACGGGGGGAGGAAAAGGAGCATTAGCTTATGCCACAGCTAAGGGCGGGCTAAAAACTTTTACAAAAGCGCTTGCAAAAGAACTCTCTCCATATAACATAAGGGTAATATCTGTGATGCCAGGGTTGATAGTGACACCGTTTCATCAAAAAGCAAAGACCGAAGACATAGAAGGATGGGCAAACAGGCAGGTACTTTTAAAGAGAGCTGGAAAGGCAGAAGAGGTGGCTGAAGTTATAGCGTTTTTAGCGAGCGAAAGGGCCAGCTATATAAATTCAACAGAAATATTTGTAGACGGAGGCTGGATGATGGGCTGAAAAGAAAGGTTTATATAAAATCGTTGCTTTTTTATTGTTAATGACTCCTTTTTATAAGTACAATCTGAACTTTAGAAACGCATTTTTAACGGCCGCAAGAAATTTTCCACAAAGAGAAATAGTCTACAGGGATAAAAAGAGGTATACTTTTTCAGAGTTCTATGAAAGAGTATCTAGGCTCTGCAATGGCTTAAAGGAAATAGGAGTTAAGGAAGGGGATGTTGTAGGTGTAATCGACTGGGACACGTATGTTTATATGGAATCGTACTTTGGAGTGCCGATGAGCGGGGCAACTTTGCATACAGTAAATATAAGGTATCCACCGGAACTCATCTACCTAACTATGAATTATGCAAATGATAAGTACGTTATCGTAAGGGATGAATTTGTGCCTATTTTAGAAAAGAACGCATCTCTTTTTGATTTTGTAAAAGGCTGGATAGTCTACTCAGAAGATGGAAAACCCGTTGAAACTACACTGAGTCCAAAGTTTGAGTATGAAGATATAATAAAGAAAGGAAAGTGCGATCCTCCCGATCTTGATGAAGAAACGCGGGCCACAATATTCTTTACTTCGGGTACAACAGGGATGCCCAAGGGGGTAACCTTTACTCAGAAGCAACTTATACTTCATGCACTATCCTTATCCTCTTCAATGAAGTACAGGCCTCTGACACTTACAGAGAATGATGTGTTTATGTCTCTAGTTCCAATGTTTCACGTTCACTCTTGGGGCATGCCTTATATAGCTTTTATGAATGGGAACAAATACGTTCTTCCTGGAAGGTATGAGGTAAAGACGATACTGGAGCTTATAAAGAATGAAAAAGTTACCTTTTCAACTATGGTTCCGGCCATCCTTTATATGATACTGAACGATAAAGCTGTAGAAGATTACAGGGATTATCTGAAAGGCTGGAAGGTTATAATAGGGGGATCCGCACTTCCTAAGGGTTTGGCACTTAAAGCGATATCGTATGGAATAACAGTGGTAGGCGGCTACGGGCTTTCAGAAACGTGCCCAGTCCTTACCATATCTGTTATGAACGACTATACGGCAAAAATGAAGTATGAAGAAGCTCTAGATCATCTAATCAGCGCTGGTCTTCCGATTCCTCTTGTAAACTTAAGAGTGGTTGATCCAGCTGGGAACGATGTGCCTTGGGACAATAAAACCGTTGGAGAAGTGATAGCCAGGACCCCGTGGCTTACAAAAGAATACTATAATGATCCTGAAAAAACAGAAGAACTTTGGAGAGGTGGTTGGTTACACACCGGTGACCTTGGTGTTGTTGATGAATTTGGTTACTTGCATATTGTAGATAGAGAAAAAGATGCAGTCAAAAGCGGCGGAGAGTTCATACCGACAATAATACTAGAGAACGCCATTAGTGAAGTTAAAGGTGTAGGGGAAGTTGCTGTTGTTGGAGCGCCAGATCCAAAGTGGGGAGAGAGACCGATTGCCTTTATAGTAAAGACAGGTGAGGTGTCTGAAAAAGAAATATATGAGCATTTAAATGGTTATGTAAAACTTGGGAGGATACAGAAATGGTGGATACCTGATAAAATATACTTTATAGAAAGCATGCCTAAGACAAGCACGAACAAAATAGATAAAAAAGTGCTCAAAGAAAAGCTAAGTTAAAAATTAAATTTTTAATCAGTTTGTAACTTCTGAATATTGTACCTGTAAACCCTGGGGCCTAGATGGATAGCTTCCTACATCTCTCAAAACTATAATAACTATAGGAATTTTATGGAAGTTGTGATTCATAAATGAACTAATGGGCCAAGCAGAACCGTTGTAAAACAACGTCATGTTAAAGAACCGTTGAGGAACAAAAGGCGCGGTTATGTTTAGTTCCTGCACTTTTGAGTGTATCCTGTTAAATGACTGCGGTACCCATACAAAAGGTAAAACTTCAACCGTTATGTTGTCGCCTTTATGAGAGCTGACGTAAGATACAGCATATGATGAGTTTATAAAACCGATTATTTTGTAGCTTTGCTGGATCTTTTGTGCATAGTGACCTCTAGCTAAATGACCATGCAATTGAGGCATAATTATATCCATAGGAACAAAAGTCTCGTTGCCAAGCGTTATATAAGGAATAATCACAGAGCTGTTAAAGTAAACCACATTATCATAAACTCCAACAGTTCCCGTTAAAACTATAGGCGTAAAGTTTATATAGCGTATTTCTGTTGTTACGTTTTCTATATAGCTGAAATTCATTTGCGAAAACAACTTTGACATACCTTTTACAAACGCTTTATCTTTAAAATTACCATGCTGCATTATGTAAAAAGCGAAGTGTCGGCCAAAATTTTCTTTTGAATATTGATGAACGATGGCTGAGACATTACCTAAAAGCTGTCTTGCCTGCGCTAAGTTATGGGCGGCTTGGGTAGCGTTTACTACAGGTTGGTTAAGAAGAGATATAGCTTGAGAAATTTTATCAAGAGCTTCCTGTTTAAGCGTATAGTTTTGAATATTTTGAGCTAAAGTTTCTAGCTTTTTTGCAAAACCCAACGCAATATCCCGAGATACGTTCAGACCTGGTGGTACAGTGAAAGGCTTCCCACCAGCTTCAGAAATACCTTCATAAGAAGAACTCATTGCCAGCTTGAAATAATATTCAGCTCCAGTATAATTCCCTTCGTTGTAAAGCCTTTGCGCCCGTTCTAAGAGCGTGATAGAACTGTTAAGGGAATCGTAAGCCTGAGTGCCCTTCTTTACATGCTGGAGAGCTGTAGAAAGGCCATTTATTGTTGAGGATAAAACGGTTCCTAAAGAGCTTAAAGAGCTATTTGTATTTTGAACCTGCGCATAAACTATATTAGGCAAGAACAGCCCCGCCACTATAATTAATGCAAGCAGAGATGAAAATTTAATTCTCATGTTATAAAATAAATGTAAAAAGGATATAAGGAATTTGGAGGAACGATCTGGAACGATCATAGTGAAATTATTTTAAAAAATTTACAGTTCTGACTATTTGCTTTGTTGCATAAAAATTAGCATAAAATATAGAACGTGAGGTCTTATACTCATGAAAGGTAAAATTTAAAGTAAAAAATTTGCCAAAAAGAGAAATTAAATAGCCCTGAATAAACAATTAAATTACTTGGGTAAAAAACTACAGTTTTGCTTAGTTTTGTTGGTCATGAATGCGTTATGGGTTCAAACTACAAGTTTTAAATTGTAAAAATAGCCGATCATAAGAAATTTAAGCACAATATCAAAGTTCTTAGAAATGATATATAAGGTATAAATAAGAAATTTTGGCGAAAAAGATATAAGAATGATATTATACTCTATTTTTAGATATAAACGAAAAAAAAATAA
>CAYFFZ010000009.1:0-24637 GCA_964342655.1 uncultured Nitrososphaerales archaeon | reverse complement strand
TAATAATAGCGGCAAGCTCTATGTTCTTTTTGGCGACAAATCTATTCTTTACTTCTTATTCCCCTTATCTTGTTTATAATAAAATACCTTACTGGATGGTATTAACAGTAAGCACTTACATTCTTATAGTAAACTCGGTTGGCATGTTGCCGAAAATAAGGCAAAGAGCTCAGCAAGCAGACGTTGCGTTTATAGTTGATATGTTGCTGATAAGAGTTATAGGGGCAATTAGCGCTTCAGTAGTTGCGTCGTATGTTTATGGAATTGGTAGCTTTTACATTACATTTTTAATCTTTACAATATTAGGGCTGGCTTATACCCCCATTTACGTTGGTTTGAGTTCTCTTCTTTACTATAACTTACCAACTATAAATCAAGGGGCAACGCTTGGGGTCTATAGTTCTTTTGTTAATCTTAGCCTTTTCTTAGGTTCTTTGTTTTCGGGTTATATATCTTATTATGAAGGATATAGCTTTACATTCTTTGTTGCAGGTTTGTTTTTCATGTTTTCTGCTATTATCCTAGAATGGTTTTATAAAGTTCATGAGCGAGAATTCTGATATCTTTTTTGCAAATGCCGTTTGATTCTGAGAAATATTTGAGTAATAAAAAATCAAAAAACAGCATTATAAACTATTTATAAAGGATCAAAAAATTATATCCTTTCAACCGATATGCTTTTAAACTAACTGGATAAGGATAGAACGAGCGAAAATGAGCTTACCGAGTTATGTAGGGATTTGGAAAGGTAGGGACTTTCTGAACACACAAGACTACACACAAGAAGAGATCAACATGATCCTCGACGTAGCTGATGACCTTAGAAACAAGTTTAGATCAAACGTTCCAACGCCGTATTTGCCAGGAAGGACGGTTTTTCTGCTATTCTACAACGAAAGCCTTAGAACAAGAAACAGCATGGAAGCAGGAATATTTCAGTTAGGAGGTCACGGACACTTTATAAGGGCTCAAGACGTATACAAGCCAACTCTTCCAGAAGACAGAGTTCCTTACAAGACAGAAGATATATCAGATGTAGCAAGGGTTCTGAGCAGATTCGGACAAGGTATAGCTATAAGGATGTACGCTGATGCAGCAAACTGGATAATCGGCAGGGCGAACAAGATAATTAACCTGTTTGCTCAGCACGCAACTATACCAGTAATTAATCTTGAAGACGATATGTATCATCCACTCCAAGCTCTTGCAGACATGCAGGCAGCAAGAACTGTAAAGCCAAAGCTTAAGGGCAAGAAATTCGTAATGTCATATGCGTATTCTGGTGGTCTTAAACCATTAGCAGTACCACAGAGCGTGGTTTTAGCTGCAACCCAGATGGGAATGGAAGTAGTTTTAGCACATCCAAAAGGTTTTGAATTGGATGATAAAGTAATACAGCAAGCTAAGGAAAATGCAGAAAGGTATGGGGGCAGCTTCAAAGTCGAATATGATATGAAGACCGCCTTTGAGGGAGCAACCTTCGTATATCCAAAGGCATGGTCGCCAAAAGAATTCTTCCAGCCATATGGACCAAAGAAAGACGAAGAAGGAGCAAAAGCATACCAATCAAAGTTCAAAGACTGGATAGTTACGATGGACCTACTTGAAAGGTCTGGTAAACCTTATTACATGCACTGCGGTCCAGCAGATAGAGGACAGGAAGTAACCGATGAAGTACTAGACACTTACGAAAACTCGCTCTATTTCGATGAAGCAGAGAACAGGTTGCACACAGCTAAAGCAGTAATGTCTATGATTTTACCGTAAATAACACTCGTTTTTTATTTATTTTTTAATCATAACACTGTTATAATTTTTAATAAAAGCTTTTATAAAATATACCAAAATACATTCTATGGATCTTGAGATAGATTACAGCAAGTACAATTTTTCCGTTCAAATTGATTATAAATACATAGCAGAAAAAGGCTTGAACGAAGACCTCATAAAAGAAATCTCTTCTATAAAAAATGAGCCAGCTTGGGTTGAGGAATTGCGGTTAAATGCACTCAAAGAATTTTATAAACTTCCAATGCCTCGGTGGGGACCAGACCTTTCAGGATTAGATCTAAGTAACGTTATATACTATGCAAAACCTACAGCATCTAAAGCTAGAAGTTGGGAAGACCTTCCTCCTTCGATAAGAGAAACCTTTGAGAGGTTAGGGGTTCCAGAAGCCGAAAAAAAGTTTCTTGCTGGCGTTGGAGCGCAGTTTGAATCAGAAGTAGTCTATCATAACATACAAAATGAGCTGGAAAAACAGGGTGTTATATTTACAGACATGGATACAGCTGTTAAGGAGTATCCAGATCTTGTTAAAGAGTATTTTGGAAAAGTGATACCCATAGGGGATAATAAATTTGCCGCGCTTACATACGCAGCTTGGAGTGGAGGCAGTTTTGTATATGTACCTAAAGGTGTTAAGCTTGAGAAGCCAATATACGCATATTTTAGGTTAAATGCCCCCGATGTTGGTAACTTTGAAAGAACATTGATAATAGCCGACGAAGATTCCGACGTTCATTATATAGAAGGGTGTACAGCTCCGGTTTATTCTCAAAACACGCTTCATGGTGGAGTTGTAGAAATAGTTGTAAAGAAAGGCGCTCACGTCAGATACACAACTATTCAGAATTGGTCAAAGAATGTTTACAATCTAGTAACCCAAAGGGCCCATGTTTATGATGGCGGTAAAATGGAATGGATAGATGGTAACATAGGAAGCAAAGTTACGATGAAGTATCCCTCAATATATCTTTTTGGAAAGGGGTCTCAGGGGTTCATAAACTCTCTAAGCTTGGCAACAAACAACCAAGTAATCGATTCTGGCGGCAAAGTTTACCATCTTAACAAAGAAACGAGTTCTTTAATATCATCAAAAGGAGTTTCAATGAAAGGAGGCAAAACAATTTACAGAGGTATGGTCTGGGTTGGGAAAGGTGCCGAAAAGGCAAAATCCGCAGTGAGGTGCGACTCCCTTATGATTGACGATAAGTCAACTTCTACTACTTATCCCTATGAATACGTTTACGAAGAAGATTCATCGATTGTTCATGAAGCAACCGCGGGAAAAATAGGAAAACAGCAACTGTTTTACTTACAGAGCAGAGGAATAAAAGAACAGCAGGCCCAATCTCTGATAGTTTCTGGATACCTTGGAGATTTTACAAAAGAGATACCGCCTGATTTTGCAATAGAGCTATATAAATTAATTGAGCTAGAGTTAACAGGGGCTGTTGGATGAGCGTAGCTATAAGGGAGAAGTTAAAAGAGGCTTTTGAAAAATTCCCTTACGAGACGCATCAGCTTTTTTTAAGAAACTACATCCCAATAACTGTGGATCCTTTCTCACTTAACGAATCTAAAGTTTCAGAGATCTATCCAGTTGATTATGTAAATGGCGAAATAAAACTCGAGGAAGACATTTTTGATAAAAACACATTCCTTAACTTATTCTTTTCGCAAAGCGCAAAAAAATTTGTTCTAGAAAAGGATTCTAAATTTGAAAGAAATTATGAGTCTGGTCGTGGGTTCTTAAGTAAAATAATAGATGTAGAAAAAGATTTAACGCTCTATGACTCATTTTCCCTTTCATCTGCAGATTTAGCGTCAGAAGTCGTTATCTTCCACGTGAATAAAGGCGTAAAATTTAACCATCTAAAAATTGTAAAAGGAAACGGGAATTTCCTTTATAATGCATATTACTATTTAGAAGATTACTCTTCTGTAAACATTTATTCGTTAGTTTCGGGAAAAATGTATGTAAGGGAAAGAATTTACGCGTTTAACAGGGGCACCATGAGTTCTTTTAACGCAAAGATTGGGTACGATTTAGAAGACGCATCTTCTACGGATTCTACAGTAATAACCAAACTTATGGCACCAAAATCTTCCGCTACATCGTACCAAAAGAGCATTGTGAGAAAATATTCAAAAACGATTCACAAGGGTTTAGTTATAAATACATCTAACGGCGTAGAAGGAAATTCGTACATAGAGCAGAAAGCTTTGCTACTAAGCAAAGAAGCTAGCGTACAGAACATACCTGGTATGGAACTTGATATAAACGATATATTTGCAAAACATTCAGCGGCAGTATTTCCGGTTGATGAAGATCAGATGTTTTACCTCATGTCTAGAGGTCTTTCTAGAAATGATTCTGTAACTCTTTTAGCAAAAAATCTGTTGAGAGATATAAGGGAAGCTTTAGGGTTTGAAAATGAATTATATTGAAAAAAATATTGAAGAAATAAGAAAAGACTTCCCAATTTTAGCGCGTCAGGGTTTTATCTACCTTGACAATGCGGCTACATCACAAAAACCTTTTACGGTTCTTGAAAAAATGGACTGGATTTATAAAAATTTGAATGCAAACGTTCACAGAGGAATATACAAGATAGCTGAAGACATTACAGAAGAGTACGAGCGCTCAAGAAAAGAGATTTCAGTTTTTATAAACGCTTCTGAAAGTGAAATAATATTTACTAGCAACACAACGGAATCCATTAATTTAGCAGCTTATATGTTACTTCAGAAATTAAAAAAAGGAGACACAATAGTTACAACGTTACTTGAGCATCACAGCAACTTTTTGCCTTGGAAGAAGATTGCAAAGCTTGCAGGATTGAACCTCGAGCTAGTTAAAGTTACGCCGGAAGGCTTGATAGATCAAGAAGATTTTGAAAAAAAGATAGAAAATGCAAAGGTTGTAGCGTTTACTCATGTATCTAATGTTGCAGGAACCATAGTTGATGCTAAAAAGCTTGTCAGAAAAGCTAAAGAAAGAGGGGCCTTTGTTCTTATAGATGGAGCTCAGGCAGCGCCACATATGAAAGTTGACGTATCGGACCTTGGAGCTGACTTTTATGCTTTTTCAGGGCATAAAATGCTAGGACCTACAGGCATTGGTGTTCTTTATGGGAAAAAGGATCTTCTTGAAGAACTTGAACCTCCTTTTACTGGTGGGGAAATGGTCAAGGAAGTTCATAAGGTCGGACAATCATGGAACGACATTCCTTGGAAGTTTGAACCGGGGACTCCCAACTATATTGGGTCTATAGGCCTTGCTGAAGCTGTAAGATATATTAAGAAAATAGGTATAGATCAGATAGAAACGTACGAAAAAAAGCTTTCAGAATACCTATTAGAAAAAGTTGGAAACATAAAAGGACTTAGATACGCAGGTCCAAAAAATAACAGGGCCGCTTTATTGGCATTTGAAATAGAAGGGGTTCATCCTCACGACGTGGCCGCTTTTTTAGATATGAAAGGCATCGCAGTTAGGTCAGGGTGGCACTGTGCACAGCCGTTGCAAGAAGAGCTTGGTTTTTCGAACGGAACAACAAGAGCCAGCCTTTATTTTTACAACACTTTTTCAGAAATAGATAAGTTAAAGATCGCATTAGAAGAATTAGTGAATATCGCATGAGTTATTTCTTTTATGAAAACGTAATGGATCATTATAAGAACCCGAGAAACAAAGGCAAACTTGACTCTTATGATACAGAATATGGAGATAGCAATCCAACCTGCGGGGATAATGTGAAAATTTACATCAAAATTGAAGGAAACAAAATAAAAAAGATAGGGTTTGAGGGTACTGGTTGCGCACTTTCAATGGCTTCAGCTTCTTTAATGACAGAAATGGTTGATGGAGAAAGTTTGGATAACGCGTTAAAAATTAGCGAGAAAGATCTTATGAATGAATTGGGAATTAAAGAGCTTGGACCAAACAGGATAAAGTGCGTAGCCCTTCCAGTAAAGGTTCTAAAGATGGCAATAATCAGTTACATTTCAAAACAGGATTCTTAAAATATGTACAAACTTTTATTTTAAGAAGCATTATCAGCAACTATGTATGAAATAATAGCCGACAACCGAGAAGCAGCATCTAATCTTCCAGCTCTTTTAAAAGAGCTAGGTTTAAGCGTCAGGTTTGAACAGTTAGCTGTTGGAGATTACATTCTTTCAGATGAAATAGCTATAGAAAGAAAGACTATTAATGATTTTATATCGTCTCTCTTTGATGGAAGGTTATTTAGGCAGGTTAGTGATTTAACGAGCGTTTACAGGCAACCGTTGCTTTTAGTAGAAGGCGACATAACAATTATACCTAGCTTGGTAAGCAATGTAAAAGTTTATTATGGCGCGCTTGCTTCACTAACAATCAATTTTCCAATTAAGTTAATTTTTGTCCCGTCGCTAAATGAAAGTGCAATTTTCATAGAGCGACTAGTTTATAACCTTAATAAAGAACAAAGGCCTCACAACATAGTTAGGGAGAAAGGACAAAGCCTAAGGGAACAGCAGCTAAACCTTATGGCATCACTTCCAGGTGTTGGTGAAAAACTTGCTGAAAAGCTTTTAAAGCATTTTGGAACGCCAATAAAAGCACTTAATGCCTCACAAACCGCTCTTGCCGAAGTTATTGGGTATGCAAAGGCACAAAAAGTAAAGCAGGTGCTTGAAAGTAAATTTGAAGAACAGACAGAAAACGAAAAAAACCAATCAAAGCTAATGTGAACTACTCGAACTTTACTGTTCGGGTTTATCGATTATTAAAGAAGTCCATAATTCTTGATTATGCTGGTCTTCCAGTCCTCAAGTTCCGCCTGCGCTCAAAAAATCCTTTCGAAAGCAATTTTTCTATAAATAACAGGATTGCTTTTCTTTAACGCATCAAGTTTATAATAAAATTTTTAGTTTTCGATAAATTTATTTTTAGTCCCCATCGCAATCATTGAATAAACAATTACACTTTATATAATTTGGCGTAATTCTTTATAGTATAGCCGAAAGGGTTAAAAAGCTGCCTTTTAACAAAATTATGTCTTGCCAAAGAAAAGAAAAAGCAGAGGAAGGGATAAAGGATCTAAAGGCAGAAATGAATATGTAACTTGCAGTCAATGTGGAGCAAGGATACCTCGGGATAAGGCAAAAAAGGTTACGGTTAGAGTTCCATTAGTTGATGCCGCGTTAGCCAAAGAATTGCAGGCCAAAGGCGCCTATGTCCCATATACTGTGGTAACAAAATACTATTGCATTTCCTGTGCGGTTCATTTTGGCATAGTAAAGGTAAGGTCAAGAGAAGAAAGAAGAGCAGAAATACCTTAAAAATTGTTTAAGATAGGGAAAATAACTTTAGATCTTAACGAAGTCATTATAATGGCAGTTCTTAATGTTAGCCCAGAGTCTTTTTTCACGGGTTCTGTTAAGAGTTCTGATAAAGAAATAGAAGATTTTGTTCTAAAAGCAGTAAAATATGGCGCAAAAATAATCGATGTAGGTGGTATGAGCACAGCGCCTTATAAAAACACCTTCGTTTCACAAGAAGTTGAACTTGGGCGTGTTAAGAGAGCTATGAGCGTTCTAAAAAATCTTGCGCTTGACGTAGAAATATCTATAGATACTCAGAGAAGTAAAGTTATGGAAACTGCTCTTAACTTTGGAGCAACAATAGTAAACGACGTTTCTGGTTTTTCCGACCCAAACTCTTTAAAGGTTGCGAAGGATCACTCTGCTTCTGTCATAGCTGTAGCTCACGGTATCCCCAGCGAAAAGACTGAACCATCAGAATACGTCATTAAAAGCATTGACGATGCAATAAACAGGGCGTTAAAAGCTGGTATTGATGAAAAAAGCATAGCTATAGATCCTGCGATCGGATTTATAAGACCTGTTTGGATGGATAGCTCGGAATGGGATATTTCAATTTTGAATAATTTAAGCAGCATAAAGTCTGTTTTTAAAAAGCCTTTACTTGTAGGAGTTTCAAGAAAATCTTTTATAGGCAAAATAGCTGAAGAACCGGATCCTGCAAAAAGATTAGCCGGTAGTTTAGCCGCGGAAATCATAAGCGTTCAACGCGGTGCCAACATAATTAGGGCGCATGATGTTTATGAGCTGGTTCAAGCCTTAAAGGTTGCAGAGCGCCTTCTTAAAAATTTCAAATTAAAGTTGTACTTCTAGCAAAAATGCTTGTTAATTTTTATCTATGAGTTACAGCATAAAAATTGCAGTCAAATTAAATAAATATATAAGATAGTTATTTTGAGACAAATCAAATGTCTAGTGTTGAACTTAGGGTTTCTGAACCGTATGAAAGGGATATTGGGAAATGTAGGGTTAGGATACCTAAGAAATATTTTCAGGTTCTTGGCATAAAAAACGGCGAAGCGGTTCTGATAACTGGTAAACGAAAAGCTGCAGCCTTTGCATACCCTATTTTAGAGGATTCTAAAAATAATGTAATTATGATGGACTCCACGTTGCGAGGAAACGCCGGTGTGGCTTTAAATGAACAGGTTAAAGTTGAAAAAGCTGAATATTCAGAAGCTAAAAAAATATTTTTTGAAGCGTCCAACAAGGATTTTAAGCTGCAGAACAAAGCATTGAAAACCATTTTTAAAAAAAAGCTTAACGGGTTTCTAGTTTTAGAAGGAAACGTGTTTAACGTGAACGTTCTTGGATCAAATCTAACGTTTATAATAAACGAGACAGAACCGAAGGGTGTTGTTCTTATAACTGGAAAAACAGTCGTATCTGCAGAAAAAGGAAAGAAAACCGTTGAAACTAAAATCACTTATGAAGATATAGGCGGTTTAAAACTGCAGCTTCAGATGTTAAGAGAGCTAGTAGAGCTGCCTTTAAAATACCCATCCCTCTTTAAAAGGGTTGGCATAGAGCCTCCAAGGGGAGTTCTGCTTTACGGCCCTCCTGGATGCGGTAAGACTCTGCTGGCAAAAGCTCTGGCCAACGAAACAAACGCTAAATTCTTTTCCATAAATGGACCTGAAATAATGAGCAAATATTATGGGGAAACAGAGGCAAAGCTCAGAGAGATTTTTAAGGAAGCAAAAAAGAACGCGCCGGCTATCATATTTATAGACGAGCTGGATTCTATAGCGCCAAAAAGAAGCGAATCGTTCGGAGAAGCAGAAGTAAGGGTAGTAGCTCAGTTGCTTACTTTGATGGATGGATTAAAAGACAGAGGGGACGTAATAGTCATAGGCGCAACTAACAGGATTGAGGACGTAGATCCAGCTCTTAGAAGGCCTGGAAGGTTTGACAGAGAAATTGAAATAGGAGTACCAAATGAAGATGGCAGACTTGAGATACTTAAAATTCACGTAAGAGGGATGCCCCTTGCAGAAGACATAGATCTTAAGAAGTATGCTAGGATGACAGCTGGATATACCGGTGCGGATCTTGCTGCCCTTTGCAGAGAAGCAGCATTTAACGCTATAAGGAGAGTAGCCCCCCGCGTTCTTGAAGGGGAGGCTTTGACAGAAGAAAAGCTGAACGAAATAAAGATAACGGATTCCGATTTTATGCAAGCATACAGGCAGATAGTTCCAACAGCGTTGAGAGAGCTTTATTTTGAAGTACCTAAGGTAACGTGGAACGACATAGGCGGATATAAAGAAGTTCTTGAGAAGCTCAGGCTTAATTTTGTTGAAGCTATAAAAAACTCTGATAAGTTCAAGAGCGTTGGCATAGAGCCTCCAAGGGGAGTTCTGCTTTACGGCCCTCCTGGATGCGGTAAGACTCTGCTGGCAAAAGCTCTGGCCAACGAAAGCAAAGCAAACTTGATAACAATAAAAGGGCCTGAAATATTAAGCAAGTGGGTAGGCGAATCTGAAAAGGCTATACGGGAAATTTTTAGAAAAGCAAAATCCTCGGCTCCTTCTATAATATTACTTGATGAAGTTGACTCAATAACTAAAATAAGAGGTGGAGAATATGAGGTTCTTGAATCGCTTGTAAGCCAACTCATAACATCAATAGACTCACTTCAACCAGAAGATATGGTATTTTTAATAGGTACAACGAACAGGCCCGATCTTATAGATCCTTCGCTCTTGAGACCGGGAAGGTTCGACCTTTTGGTTTACGTTAGACCGCCTAATATGTCGGAAAGGGAAGAAATCTTAAAAATTCTACTAAAAAACACAAAGCTCGAGGCCGATGTAAACATCCATCAAATGGCTTCTGCGACGGAAGGCTACTCTGGCGCCGATTTAAAATCTATAGTGAGAGAGGCTGGAATAAATGCGATAAGCAGAGGCTCTTCTTCAATAAACAAGGATGATTTTGAAAAAGCAATAGCTGCGGTAAAGCCATCTTTAACTCCACAGCTAATCAAATTTTACGAGGAAATGGAGAAAAGGTTAGAATCGCGCTTCAATTTAAGCATGGGTTCCCCATACACTTAAAAATCACAAAATTATATAGCATGCGAAGGGTTTTGAAAATCCTCTGGGCCCCTTGGAGAATAAAAGGCGTGACCGAAAGATCGCCAAAATGTATTTTCTGTGAGATGATAAGCGAAGATAAATCCCAGGACGATAAAAACCTTATAGTATACAGAGGTAACAAGGTTTTTATCGTAATGAACAAATACCCATATAATAACGGTCACGTAATGTTGGTACCTTATAGGCACATAACAAAGTTTTCAGAACTTAATAATGATGAGATAATAGAGATCTTTGATCTATTAAAAAAGTTAGAGAGCTGTTATCAAAAGACAATGTCACCTCATGGATTTAATCTAGGGGTAAACTTGGGCATCGATGCAGGAGCTGGTTATGAGCATTTGCACTTTCATCTTGTTCCTCGTTGGAGGGGGGATACAAGCTTTATGCCTGTACTTGCTGATACTAAGGTTATACCTGAAAGCCTGATTGATAGTTATAAGAAATTAAAAGGCTGTTTTGAATAATTTTCTAGGACGTCTTGTAAATCAGATTTTTTCTAAAATTTCGTAGGGTATTTCTACGTCCGCAGCCTTTGCGTCTTCAATTACGTGTTCGGGTCTTGAAGCCCTTGGAATCGGGAAGACAGAGCTCCATCGTAGAAGCCACACTAAAGCTAACTGCGCTGGATTTATATTAAATTTCTTTGATAGCTCAAGAACTTTACTATCTTTTGTAAGTTTGCCATGCGCCAGTGGGTAATAAGCCATAAAAGCGATCTTCTCTTTTTCACAATAAGGGAGCAGATCCTTTTCAGGTTCCCTATGGAGAATATTATACTGATTTTGAATTGCAATTATGTCATTCTTTTTTAATGTTTTTCTAGCTTCTTCAATACCTTTAAGGCTAAAATTACTCAAACCTATGAATTTTATCAAACCGCTTGCTATGGCATCCTCCATAGCTAACAAGGCTTCTTTGTTCGAATCGCTGCTTCCGGGAAAATGTATTAAATAAAGATCCACATATTTAGTGCCTAACCTTTCGAGAGATTTTTCCAAGCTTTTAAACAGTTTGTCTCTTTTCAAATGCGTAGGCCATACCTTTGTTGATATGAATATTTTCTCTCTTTCGTACCCTTCAATCGCTTTTCTTACTAACGGCTCAGAACCGTAAAGTTCAGCGGTATCAATAAGGTTTATGCCGGCTTCAAGACCGGCTTTTAAAGATTTTATCTTTTGTTCCGCATTTCTCAACAATCCAAGCCTTGAGGCAATTATCCAAAGAGGGTCATAATAAGTTCCCATGCCTATTGATGAGGTTTTTATACCCGTGTGCCCAAATTCTTTATATTTCATATTTTATATATAATATAATTTGACAGTTATATTTTAAGCGTTTTGCATATTGTAAGAAAAAATTTGTTGTTATTTTTTAAACAGAAGTTTTTTGTTAGAAGCAAAATTATATATCAATTATTGAGTATTTTAGAAGGATCATACTATAAGTTGAAAAATTCTGAAAGTTAAGCAAACATATATAAATTTAAAGCGAAAACTAGTTCTTGCGGGGGTCCCCTAGCCAGGTCGATGGGGGCAGAAGTTGCCTAAGCTCAAGACCTGCTGGCGTAGGCCTTCGTGGGTTCAAATCCCACCCCCCGCACCTGTTCTTTTTAGGAAATCTTCTAGGAGTTTTTAGTATAAAACAACGAGTCACCGTTTCTATTTTTTTATTTAAATTAAAAAACTAAATGCAGAAGAGCAACGCTTTATAAGCATATAGATAGAGCTCAATGTATGACATACTTTAGAGTAATTAACTTTAACGAAATGAAAGAAGAAGAACGTAAAAGAATAATCGAAAGGTCTAGATCAGAAATTTTTAGACTGAAAGAAGATGTAGAAAAAATTGTAGAAGACGTTAGAAACCGTGGAGATAAAGCGATAACTGATTATTTAAATAATGTTTTTGGACGTAAAATCGAACCCTCAGAGCTTGTTGTTAAAGAAGATGAATTAGAGAAATATTATATGTCTTTACCTCAAGAACTTAAAAAAAGCCTGAAATATATGATAAAAAACGTAACTAAATTTCATAAAAGGCAGATTCCGAAAGGATTCCAAATTCAGACCGATAAAGGTGTGTTTGCTGGTATGTATTTTGTTCCTATCGGTTCTGCTGGCTTGTACGTTCCATCTGGTAAAGGCAGCTTTCCGTCTGTCGCTGTAATGCTTATAGCTCCAGCTAAGGTTGCTGGAGTTAAAAGAATAGCGATAGCAACGCCGCCCATAGACAAAGAAATGCATATTGATAAGGCTACGGCCGCTGTAGCTTATATGATGGGTTTAAAGGAAGTATATGCGATAGGAGGAGCGCACGCAATAGCTGCATTTGCTTACGGAACAGATACTGTTAAGAAGACCGAGATAGTAGCTGGTCCCGGTGGTCCATATACTTTTCTAGCCAAGATGATATCTTGTGACTCTGTAAAGTTTGATTTGCCCGCTGGGCCATCCGAGGGCATGATATTAAGTGATGGGAATGCGGATCCAGAAATCGTGGCATGGAATCTGGTTAATGAGGCTGAACATGGACCAGATTCAGCCGGGGTTCTTGTAACGACATCCGAAGAGTTTGCTGATAAGGTTTCGCATTATGCTGACTTGATAATAGATCAGTTGCCTGAACCTCGACGTTCATTTATGCTTGAAAATACAAAAAAATACAGCGCAATAATAATTTTTGACAACCTTAACGATGCGGTTAATTTTATTGCAGAATATGCTCCTGAGCATCTTTCAATAGAAAGCTCTAGAGCCGATGAAATTTTTAACAAGTACAGAGAAACTCTTAGGGCCGGTACTATAACTCTTAATACGCCTTTTTCTGCAGGTAACTATGGCATAGGACCTAACTCTACGCTTCCAACTATGGGATTTGCTAGATCATACTCAGGGCTCAACGTATATAATTTTCTGACTTCAATAACAACCGAGAAGATAAACCGTGAAGGCTGGCAGAGAATGAAAGAACACGTAATAAGGCTTGCCAATTATGAGGGTTTTCCTGCACATTCAGGATCTATGGCAATTTCTGAGAAAAGGTGGAAAAAAACTTGAGCTGGAAATCCGATTTAAAAAAGTGGTACTCTGTTCCAGTCTATAAGCCCGGTATTTCTGCAGAAGAAGCAAAAAAGCTCGTAGGGGACAAAAATTTTTTAAACCTACAGTCTAACGAAAACCTTTTTATTCCTTCAGAACTTATAAAAAAGATTACTGAAAAAGCGCTTCAAAATATCGATCTCAGATTGTATCCAAAAGAAATAACAGCTGCGCTGACAGAAAAATTAGCAAAAATGAACAACTTAGATCAAGAAAACGTAATACTGGGGCACGGAGCTGATCAGATTATAGAGTTAATTATTAACGTATTTAGAAACAAGAAAAAGGTTTTCCTCCACAAACCCACATATTCTTATTACAAAATCGCGGCTACGAATTATGGGCTAAAGGTGATAACTGATGAGTATGTCAAAGAGACATCTTTAAACTTTGAATCCATAAACAAAAACTCGCCAAATTTGGTTTTTATCTGCAACCCCAACAATCCTACTGGACACGTAATCCCAAAAGAAGAAATAGAAGAGCTCCTAAAAAATAAAGAGATAGTGGTAGTTCTAGATGAAACATATGCGGAAATTTCAGGTGTTACAAACAATCAGCTTCTTAATGATTACGATAACCTTATAATTATAAGGACATTTTCCAAAGCGTATGGACTTGCGGGGCTCAGGATAGGATATGCGCTTGCCCACGATATTCTTTCTGATGTTTTAAAAAGGGTTCAGTCTCCATTTCCAGTTTCTTCTTTTTCTGCATATGTGGCCCTTCTTGCTTTAGACAAAATAGAAACCTTCAAAAAATACTGGAATGAAGCGTTAAACGTTCGTGAATGGTTTGAAAAGCAGCTTGATGAAGAAGTGATAAGAAGCAAAAGCTCATCTTATTTTCTAACTTTATCATTTAAAGTAAGCGCCGAAGTCGCATTTACTGAACTACTTAGACACGGTTATATTACCAGGGTAATCGAACCTTTTGGACGATTTTCTAATCCTTTAAGGATGAATTTAGCCCCCAAAGATCTTATAGAAGACCTACCAGCATTAGTTAACCAAATAAACAAAAATTAACAGATCGGTTCTATTTCACAAAAATGTTTTGAAAGCCTTATATGTAATTAATTAGTAATGCTTATATTTTTGATTTTAACCTATCCTAAACGCGAGGAAAAATGTCAGAAGATGATTGGGAAGAAGACGAAGACTGGGAAGAAGACGAGGATTGGGAAGAGGACGAAGACTGGGACGAAGATTTAGAAGAAGAGGAAGAGCTGTAAAAGCGCCAAAAGTTAATTTTTTTGTTGAATAAAAGTTATCGGTAAAATAGATTTATTATTTAACAAATCTGTAAATAAATCAGAAAAAACAACAGCATTTAAACTTAAGTATTAAATTCTAAAATATTCGGCGTACTTCTCAGAAACTTTTTTTTCTGCTGAAACAATGTCAGTGGATTTTCTGTAAGTTTCAAGAGCTCTCTGGTTAAGCTTTAAAAAGTTAGGCCCCCATTTAAATTTGGCTAAAATTGTTTCCGCTAGCTCTATTTGGTCCATTATGTAAAGAACCGCGGCAAGCGCTTCTACCGTTGAAAGCATATGTGGCCTCGCATAATTGATTGGGTTAGCGGCTATAAGTAGTGGCAGTCTTCTAGCATAACGATTTAAAAACTTCATACCCCATTCTTCTCTTTTTTTCCAACTTGCATCTATAGCCGTAATTCCCTTTAGGGCGAATATAGCTTCGTCCTCAGGCATCTGTTTTATAAGCACATCGCTAAATGGATTTAAAACAAGACCAATGGGCTTGCTCGTAAAGGCCACCATACCGAACCGTTTTAATTTTTCAGCAGTACACTTTTTAGGGTCGTCCTCTTCGAATGGTATAACAAAAAGTTTGATTTTTCTTTGCTGCTGCATATTTTTAACGGGTTTAAATGAGTTTTCAGCTTATTAAACATCACTCTAAAAAAGCCACCTTATACTCGCCTGTAGTAATCTTTTTCTTACATTTAAATTTTAAATAAACATCTGGGTCATTGATTCTATAAACGAAGGTGTGAAACTCTCCAGCTTCTCCTATAGGATTTATCCCCATTTGAGCAGAAATGTTAAGAAATGAGTTTACGTTTTTTCTGTGTATTTTTTTGCAGAGCAACTCTTCTAAACCTTTTTTAACCCCTATAATAACAAAAGAAAGCACTGAGGTTTCTTTCTTAAGTAGTTCTGCAGGGTCAGCGCCCCAAATGGGTTCTTCTAGATCAGCGCCTGACTGCTCAGCAACTGCAGTAAAATAATCTAGATGATCTTTAACTCCTTGATCTCCCGCGATTATCTTAGAAGCTCCAATTTTTCTGAAAAATTCCACCTGTTCTTTCATAGCTGACCCTTTGTGAACTTTAAGCAAAGCAAGCGGTACAGATAATGCTCCCGCTAGTTCAATGGATTTGTTTAGATTTATCAGATGGGGTGAAGGAGAGCCTAAAAAATCGTATTCAAACGTTACAAAAAGATCAACAGGCCAGTACAACAAAGCTGAATACATAGAATCCTTACCTCCAGAAAAAAGGGCTACCTTTAGTCCCATATTAAGACATTGTAAAAGCACATTTTTAAGCGATGGTATTTATGTCAAGGTTTTTATTATGAGTTGTAGCAATTTATCAATATAATGAAAATAATTATAGGGGCTCATATGCCCATAACAGGCGGGATTTCAAAATCCGCAGAAAAGGCAAGAGAGCTCAAGTTTGAAGCTTTTCAGATTTTTACAAGAAACCCACGTGGATGGAAATACCCAGAGCTAAAAGAAGATGAAGTCAAAAACTTTTTGAGAGCCAGTAAAGGTTTTTCTTCAATAAACTCTCATATGCCATACTTGCCAAATTTAGCTTCTCCGAGAGATGAAATATACAAAAAGTCTTTCGAATCGCTAGTCGAAGAGCTTAAAAGGGCAAAAAAGTTGCAGATTAAATACATCGTGGTTCACGTTGGAAGTCACTTAGGCGATGGTTTAGAAAAAGGTAAAGAAAGAGTGATAAAAACAATTAAAGAAGCTCTAAATAAAGTTCCTTGCGATTGCTACATTCTTCTTGAAAATATGGCAGGCCAAAAGAACAGCGTAGGATCAAGGTTTGAAGATCTGGGTGAAATAATTAATGGCGTTAACGATAAAAGGGTTGGCATCTGTTTAGATACGTGCCACGCTTTTGCAGCAGGTTATGATATAGCAACGCAGAATGGGCTTTCAAAAACTGTTGAAGAATTAGAAAAGCACATAGGTTTAAACAAGGTAATGCTGATACACTTAAACGACTCGAAAAGCGGGCTAGGATCTGGGCTAGATAGGCATGAAAGAATAGGCAAGGGCTTCATAGGAATAAAAGGGTTTGAAAATTTCTTTAAGGCAAAAGAACTTATAGAAAATAGACCTATGATTTTAGAAACTCCCATAAGCGATTACCATGAATACTTGGATGACTACAAGGCCGTCATGTCGATTCTAAGCAATATAAAATGATTTTTAGGCAAATGATTGTCTGGATCATAAATATTTCGCATTCATCTAAAAATTTATAAAAATCGAGGGCAAAAAATTCAATTTATTACAATTATTTCCAGAAAAGATTAATAAACCATCAAAGTTAAGTTATTAATACAATGATAACAGGCTGGGCGGGCGTATACCTGGACATAGCCGTTACTCTTCTCATAGGCGTTGTTGTATCTTATTTAGCGGTTGCGATAGGCCTGGCTCTTTCAAGAGGTAGCAGTAAGGATAAAGCTAAAAGATTTGAAAGCGGCAATGAAGAGCTGGGGAGAGCTAGAGGGCTTTACGTAATGCAATATTATCCTTATCTTCTGGTATTTATGCTTACTGAACCCGTATTTGTCGTGCTCTTTACTGTGCTTTTGTATCTTAGGGTTGTCTCTTATATAATATTTTTAGTTGGCATAATGGTATTTGCGCCCAGTCTTGTTTTTGCATTAAAAGAAGCTAAGGTGATTAAAAAATGGCTGATGCCGAAGGATTAATATATTTAGGGAATCTTGACGACGTTGCGAAGAAGGCCTTGGAGTTTTTAAACCAAAGCGAATTTCTGAAAAAAACTATTAGTTGGGGGGTTGATTTTTCACTCTGGCCTGTACATCTTATGACATCATGTTGCGGAGCAGAGTTTGCTGCCGCGGCCTCTCCGCGTTTTGACCTTGAAAGGTTAGGGTTTTTGCCTTTTGGAGGTCCCAGACAGACTAATCTTATAGTGGTTGAAGGCACAACCACAATCAAAATGGCCAGGGTTGTAAAAAGAGTTTATGAGCAGATGCCAAGCCCCAAGTGGGTAATAGCTATGGGAGCATGCGCAATGGATGGCGGTATATTCTTTAACAGTTATAATACCATAGTTGCGAGAGAATATTTGCCGGTTGACGCGTATGTCCCTGGCTGTCCGCCTCGGCCTGAAGCTTTAGCTAGGGCCGTTCTTCTTATTCAAGAAAAGATAAAACGCGAAAAAGACAAGTTGCTAGGTGTTAAAAATGAACATTAAAGACGAACTATCTAAAATTTCAACCAATGTAGTAATAGATGAAAAGAAGGCCAACTACAAAATCTCTGTTGACGACACATCAAAACTCATCGATACAGCAAACTCTTTAAAAAACTTAGGCTTTGACCACGTTGTGTCTGTTACAGGAATAGACTATCCTGACAAGATAGAAGTAGTATGGCATGTTTCTAGTTATTCTGTTGACGATTTAAAGGGTATAAACCTAGCACTTTCCGTTGCGGTGAAGAAGCCGGAGCCCATAAAACAAAGCGACCAACAAGGTAACATTTATATCAAGAGGCCCCCTGTTACAGTTCCATCACTGGTTTCAGTATGGCCTAGCGGAATCTTTAACGAACGAGAAGCTTTTGAAATGTTTGGAATAGTCTTTGAAGGCCATCCTGACCTCAGGTACCTAATGCTTCCTGAAGATTTTTATGAGACATGGCCTATGAGAAAGGATTTCGCATATCAAAGGGCAAAGGTGTTCATTGAATGAGTGAAAAAATTTATAATATTGACGAACTGCAAAACGTAAGCGTAGATGGCGAAAAATACATAATATTACAGATAGGCCCTTCGCATCCCGGTTCAGGGCATATGAGAATAAAAGTATGGCTAGACGGCGACATAATCGTTAAAGTAGATCCAGACATAGGTTTCGTTCACAGAACAAGCGAGTGGTTGAGCGAAAGGAGGGAATGGATAAAAGCCGTTCCTATAGTTGAAAGGATAATGCTTCCTGATACTGTTCATGCTAATTTAGCATATGTTTTAACAGTAGAAAAGCTTCTGGGCATTGAACCCCCACCCCGGGCGCAGTACCTAAGGAGCCTTGTTGCTGAAATAAACAGGATAACTAGCCATCTTTACGGTATCGGTATATTTGGGATATTTTTGGGTTCCTCAACTGTATACATGTGGGCTTTTGGCGACAGAGAACCGTTTATAGACCTAATGGAGATGCTTACAGGAGCAAGGATAACTACTTCTTATATTATACCTGGAGGTGTTAGGTGGGATCTGCCAAACGGCTTTAAAGAAAGGGCAGAAACGGTTTTACAGTATATGGAAAGAAGGTTAAAAGATTATGAAGATATATGGGTTAAGAACCCTGTAGTTCAAGCAAGAACTATAAACGTAGGCATTTTAACGAAAGAAGATGCCATATCGCTTGGCGTCGTAGGCCCTAACCTTAGGGCTTCGGGGGTCTACTATGACACAAGAAAGCATCAACCTTACGCTGCTTACCCGAACCTAGATTTTGAAGTGCCTACGATGAAAAACGGTGACTCTTATGACAGATTACTGATAAGAGTTGAAGAAATAAAGCAGAGCATTAGAATGATTAGACAAATACTCAAGGATATTCCTGAAGGCAAGATAGTGGCCGATCAGATTTACAATCAGCTTAACCCAGTTATGAAAAAGAACTATGAAGAGAAGAAAAGGGTCATGTTTCCAGCTTTTATGATTCACATGAGGCCGCCCGCAGGAGAAGCATCTGCAAAAGTTGAAGCAGGTAGAGGCGAAATATTCTTCTATATAAAGAGCACTGGCGATAAATATCCTTACAGGTTCAGATGGGTAACGCCTTCTTTCAGAAACCTTCCTTACTTTACGCACGTAGCTGTAGGTCATAGGCTAGCTGATCTGCCCACAATATATGGTAGCATAGATTATTTTCCACCGGAGGCTGACAGGTAAATGGGAATAATACCTATACCCCTTATAATATGGTTGATTGAAGACCTGCTTTACCTCATAATATTTCCCGGATTAGTTACAATCCTCGTTATAGTAATTGTCATAATTTGGCTTGAGCGTAAAATAGCGGCAAAGGTCCAGATGAGGTTTGGGCCTTTATGGGTTTCAAAAAAGATAGGAGGAGCGCTTCAATCATTAGCTGATTTATTAAGATACAGCTTTCAGGAAGTTATAATACCAGAAAAAGCAGACAAATTAGCCTTCATACTGGCGCCAGGGCTCATGTTCGCTTTTGCAACTATAGCCTTGATCTTTATTCCAGTCGGTCCATATTATTCAGCCCTGTTTCCAAGCTATTATACAATACTGTTTTCTCTAGCGCTGATAATAATTACACCTATATTTGCTATAACCGTAGGATGGGCCAGTGATAACAAGTTTTCATTTATAGGAGCTCTAAGGGAAGGTTTCCTACTCATATCTTATGAAGTACCATTCCTCCTTTCTGTTGTCTCAATGATAATAATATTCCACACATATGATTATATCAGTGCTGTTCAAAGCCAGCTAAGCTTTCTGCCAGGAATAATATTAAATCCTATTGCTGCTCTGACGATGCTTATAGTTATGATAAGAACCACAGGCAGGTTCCCGTTTGATATAACTGAAGCTGACAGCGAGCTGGTTCTTGGCTTATACACAGAATACTCAGCTTTGTTCTTCGGAGTAGGTATGGCTACGCCTTACGTAGAATTGTATAACTTCAGCCTTATTTTTAGCCTTTTGTTCTTAGGAGGTTGGTGGCCTTTTACCCTTAACGTTATGAACCCAATATATGGCTTAATTTTGCCTGGCATTATAGTTGTTATAAAAGCATTCATAGTGATGGCGATCCTTGTTTTCCTTAGAGCTGTTTATCCGAGGTATAGGCTAGACCAAGCCGTAAGATCCGGTTGGAGTTATGTCTTACTTTTGTCTATAGTTTCCGTAATTCTTTCTGTTGGTGAGGTGGTGTTTTTAAGATGAGCGATGTTAGAAAACCACGCGATCCAGTAACGGGCCATGTAAAGGCGCTGGCAAAGGGCTTTAAATACCTCGTTGAACCTAACCGGATGACTCTAGATTATCCAGCAGAAACCATGAAGTTACCGCAAAATTACAGGGGTTTCTTTACGGTTGACGACAAAAAATGCATAGGATGCAGTATGTGCGAAATGGTATGCCCCCCAGAAGCAATAACTATGTTACCTAGAATAATAGGCGAAGGAGGAAAAACAATTCCTGCCCCAGAAGGTGAAAAGGAAGTTAAAGGACCAAAAAGAACAAAAAGGCCGGTTGTAAACTGGGGAAAGTGCATCTTCTGCTATTTCTGTGTAGACGTTTGCCCCGTTGATGCTTTTATACCAACGCAGGTTCATGACTTAGCTTTTGAAAAAGACAGCGAATATAGGCCTTCATATGAAGAGTACCTTAAGCCTCCAGAAGAACCTTATAAGAATGCAAAGAAGGTAGTTTCCAAGGCGGATCTAAAGAGAGGTGTAGGATATGAGCCCGCTCCTTGAAACTTTAACAGCAGCTGTTATTACTCTAGGAAGTCCATTCTTGGACCTAGCTTTGATAGTACTTGCCATAACTTCTATAGTATTTGCTTATCTGACCGTAACTTACAAATCTCTGGTTTATTCTTCGATATTCCTTGCTTTTGTAGGCTTAGTTAATGCGGCGTTTTTTATGATACTTGGATACCCGCTTCTTGCATTTATCCAGTTGATAATTTATGTTGGTTCGGGAGTACTCTTCATAATAATATCCATAAGCATGTTAAAGGAACCAAAGCTAACGTTCAGGCCAAACCTGTATTCTTGGGTTATAACTTTGTTTATATTTGTGCTCGTCTTAGCCATAGGCGTAAGCGTAGGAATAGGTCCTTCTGTTGTAACCTATTTAGGTATATTATCTTCCGTGCACTACATTACGGAATACTGGTTCTCAATTGTGCTTCTTGTGCTTGCGCTTTCTATGGCTCTCATAGTTTCTATAGCCGTTTCGAGAGGTGAAGAAGAATGATAATCATAGGCCTTTTATTAGTGATTTTAACAGCCGCAATTTTAATAGGAATTGGTGTATGGGGGATGGTTTATAACAAAAACTTAGTAAAGATGTTACTTTCCTTAGAAGTATCTTTTAACGGAATAACTTTATTGGTCCTTTACCTTGCTTCAACAACAGGAGTTTTAGGAATGGTTAGGCTAGGAGCATATATAGTTTTTCTTGGAATAGCTTTAGCAATAGGTGAAATTTCAATAATTGTAAGCGTGATACTTTATATGTTCAAGGAAAAAATGTTAAAGGAAATATCGCAAGATGAGGTGAGAAGTGAAGAATGATGGAAGGTCAGCTTTTAACTTATTCATTGGCCATTCCGTACATTGTGGGATTTATACAGCTACTCATTAACAAAAAGGCTTCCGGGAAAGTTCACGCGATAATAAGCGCTCTTGCGCTTTTAGTTCCTGCGGTAGCTTCAGTAATTGTCTTCGGGCTTTACAGTACATACCTTTCGTATCCACTCCCGATAGCAGGCCTTGGATACTTTATGCTTTTTATAGATGGGCTTAACTGGCCCGTAGTTGCAGGCATTGCTCTTGTAACTGTACTTATAGCAATTTATTCTTATCCGTACATGGAAGCAAGGTTTCGCGAACTGGGTTCTGAGGATTGGGGAATTTACTATTTCCTGTATGTTTATTTTTCTGTATCCCTTCTTGGAATAGTTCTTTCAAACAACTTTATACTGTTTTATCTTTTCCTTGAAGTTTCGCTTATAACCTCTTTCCTTCTTATAGCTCTTTATGGATATGGCAACAGACAGAGAATATCCATAATATACCTTATTTGGACACACCTTGGAGGATTTCTCTTCTTGGTTGGTTCTTTTATATATGGACTTACTTTACATACATTTAATTTCTATCCGCCTCCACTCCCTTCAGAGGTGATTTTACAGGCCTTAGGTCCGCTTGCGGCTGTTGTTGCAACGCTTATAGTACTCGGTATGTTCATAAAAATGGCGGTCTTTGGAGTTCACATGTGGCTTCCTTATGCACACGCCGAAGCTCCTACTCCCGTATCAGCGCTTCTTTCCCCAGTAATGATAGGAATAGGCGGCTATGCAATAATAAGGATAACGTATGTGCTCTTTGAGCCTCTATTGCTTAAAGCCCAACTGGTCTTGCTGGCCCTTAGCGTTGTTACTATAATTTATGGCGGATTGATGGCTTTAAAAGAAAATGACTTTAAACGGCTTCTTGCTTATTCCAGCATTGCGCAAATGGGTTATATGCTGATGGGCATAGCTACTCTTTCCCCGATTGGTATTTTAGGGGCTTTGTTGCAGTTCTTTGCACATGCGGTTGGCAAGTCAATTCTCTTCTCCTCAGCAGGCGTTTTAATATCAAAGAACGACAATTTGAGGGACATCAGCAAAATGGGAGGTCTGGCCAAAAGCATGCCTTATACTTCATCTTTAGCTTTACTAGGTTTTATGGATATATCCGGGTTGCCCCCAACAATAGGGTTCTTCAGTAAACTTCTCATACTTATCGCCGTAGGAGTTGAGCTTGTAAAGCTGGGATTGCCAGGGATGATACTGCTAGCTTTAGTTTTATTGGGTTTTGGTCTAACCCCGGCGTACGCGTTCTACGCTATGAAAAGGATATTCTTTGGGCCTCCTAAGATAAAAGGCGTTGAGGCTAACAAAACGATGCTTTTGCCCATGATTTTAATAGCAGTAGTTGGCATTGTAACTTTTGCTTTTCCTTCCATGATTGTGAATTCCGTTTCAGGGGTTCTTCATACTATGTTCGTTATAAGTGGGGTGATAGTTTAAGATGAATGGATCAGTTTTGTTCCTTATATGGGGTCTACCTATGCTCGCAGCTGGGCTCGGGCTAGCATTAAGAAAACAGGCACCATTTATTTCAATAGCAACGATAGCTCTGTCATTTATTTTATCAGTAATGTCACCGTTTATTGTTTCAGTCCCATCTGTAATATCATATCCTTGGTTTATGCTTCTTGGTTTGCAAATAAACTTCGGAATGCTCGTCGATGGCTTGTCTGTAGTTATGGGGTCAGTAGTAGCATTTGTTTCCTTACTTATAGCTATATATAGTTACAGATACATGTATGGCGACTGGGGACATACAAGGTACTGGTATTTCTTCTCTTTCTTTGTAGGATCTATGCTTTTGCTTGTTTATGCAAGCAACCTTATTGTGCTCCTCATAGGATGGGAAGGTACAACACTAGCTTCTTACGCTCTTATTGGACACTGGTACACAGATGAAGATGAAGAAAGATGGGTTGGCGATAAAGGAAGGTATGCTCTCGGAGTTCCTATGTGGTTTACTCCCAGCCAATCAGGGGTAAGAGCAATGATAGTTACAAGCTTTGGCGACATAGGTTTTATAACAGGAATAGGTATGCTTTACAAGGTCTCAGGAACGTTAAGTATACTTGGAATAGAAAAAAATATTGTACAAATTATAACCGCACTTAACAAGAACGATCTACTTATACCCTTCCTGATAGCGTTCACGATGGGAGCGTTTGCAAAATCAGCCCAGTTCCCCTTCCACGAATGGCTCGTTACAGCTATGACAGGTCCTTCTAGCATAAGCGCGCTCATACACGCTGCAACGATGGTCAACGCAGGAGTTTATCTGCTTCTGCGTTTTGTTCCAATACTGCTTCAGGGAGCTGTCGTAGCTGGGCTTTACTCAAGCTTGAACGTATTCTTCACTTATGTTCTCATTATAGGTGCGTTTACAGCATTTATGATGGCTAGCATGGCCATCGCTTCAAACGAGCTTAAGCTCATACTTGCTTATTCAACAGCTTCTCAGATAGGATACATGTTCATGGGCATAGGAGCTGCATACTTTATTTCTACGCCTTCAATAGCTCTTTTCGCTTCTCTATCACACTTTATAAGTCAAGCTCTCTTCAAAGCAGCCATGTTCATGGCCGCAGGCGCTTTGATAGAAGAATTCTCTTCAAGGTATATAAAAG
>CAYFFZ010000008.1:0-28647 GCA_964342655.1 uncultured Nitrososphaerales archaeon | reverse complement strand
ACTTATAATTTTGCACAATTTATATATAATCAGTTATTTTTAAAACTTTGTAAAATGTATGATAATAGAGAGGGTTTTGAAATTTTAACCGAGCCTATAAAGGCTCTTTTAAAGGAGAAGGGTTTAGAGGAGCCTTCAGATATTCAGAAACTAGCCATCCCAGCAATACTTAACGGAGAAAATGCGCTTCTGATATCTCCAACAGGTTCTGGAAAAACAGAGGCGGCCATGCTCCCCATTTTTGAACTGATGTTAAAAGAAGGCAAAAGAGGGCTTATGACCCTTTATATAACTCCTCTCAGGGCTTTAAACAGGGATCTGTTAGACAGGCTGAGCTGGTGGGCCCAGAAGCTTGACTTCAGGATGGCCGTAAGGCATGGCGACACGAGCAAAGAAGAAAGGAGACAGCAGGTCCTTGCTCCTCCGAACATCCTGATAACAACGCCAGAAACCCTTCAGATAATACTCGTTGCAAAAAAGCTCAGGGAGCTTCTTAAAAACGTAAAGCATGTGGTAGTTGATGAAGTCCATGAGCTGGCTAACGATAAGAGGGGCACTCAGCTCGCTGTTAGCCTTCAGAGACTTGAAAAGCTCGCCGGCAGAAGCGTGCAGATAGTAGGCCTTTCTGCTACAGTCGGCAACGCAGAAGAAGTGGCAAGATTTCTCGTAGGAACAAACAGAGAGATAAGGGTCATTTCTGCTTTCCCAAAGAAACTCTTTTCATTTAAAATAATATACCATAAAGCCAAAGAAACGGTGGAAGGGCCGTTACTGCCAGATTTGACCGTAAGGCTTGAAGAACTCCTTAAAGAGGTAAAGGGTAAGAAAGCTCTGATATTTACCAACACTAGGAGTGAAGCTGAATCTCTAGCCAGCAAAATAAGGATAATAGACCCATCGTACCCCGTAGCTATACATCACGGAAGCCTTTCGGCTGAAACAAGAAGCGGGGCTGAATCTGGCATAAAGTACGGCCAAATATCCGGCGTTATATGCACTTCAAGCCTTGAGCTCGGAATAGATATAGGCGACCTTGACCTGATAGTCCAGTACAATTCTCCGAGACAGGCTTCAAAACTCATACAGAGAACCGGCAGGAGCGGGCACAGCCTGAAAAAGGTAAGCAAAGGGATCATAATTGTGCAGGATTCAGATGACGCTCTGGAAGCCTCGGTTTTAGCTCGTATGGGGAAAGAAGGTAAGGTTGAGCCGATAATAATTCCAGAAAAACCAAAGGACGTCATGATGCAGCAGATAGCCGGCCTTCTGATGGAGAACCTTGTTTTAAAGGCGGACGAGCTTTATGAACTATTTAAGAAAACATACCCTTACAGAAACCTTCTGTCGAACGATCTAAACCAAATAATTAACTTTATGGCTGACAGGAAACCGCCTCTTCTTAGGTACAGAGAAGGGGCCGTAATGAAGCCCCAGAAATCCGGAGCCCTTTATGAATATTACTTTTCAAACCTCAGCATGATACCTGAAGAAGTTAATTATGTAGTTATAAACGAAGACACAAACGACCCGGTTGGACAGCTAGATGAGAGCTTTATTTCAGAATACGGTGAAATAGGAACCAAGTTCATACTAGCTGGAAGCGCCTGGATCTTAACTAACATAGTAAACAACAGGGTGTACGCAAAACCTGCAAAAGACCCGCTCGGAGCTATACCAAGCTGGATAGGCGAAGAAATCCCGGTTATAAAGGAGGTAGCTCAGGAAGTAGGGAGAATAAGAGGAATACTCGCAGATTTTGTTAAAGCCGGAAAAGCCCAGGAAGCGATTGAATACTTGAAAGAAAACTTCCCTCTCGATGACGAATCAGCAAACAACGTGCTTACAGAAATAACTTTACAGGTTAAAAGAGGACTCGAAGTGCCATCCGATCGTGTAATAACGCTTGAATCGCACAATCCTTACCTGACGATCCACACGCACATCGGCCTTCTTGGAAACAGAACTCTGGCAAGGATGCTTGCCTTTATTATAAGTGAAGAAACTGCGAGGCCGGTAAAGGTAAAGAGCGACCCGTACAGAATAATATTTGAAGTCCCGGGAGCTGATTCGCAACTTCTTGAACGTGCCTTAAGGAGCTTATCAAACTACGATCTTGAGGACCTAGCCAAAAGATCGTGCGAAAATACTGGAATTTTCAGAAGGAGGCTCATACAGGCGGCGCGCAAAATGGGAGTCATAGAACCCAATACCATGATAACTCTTTCCGAAGCAAAGGTTCTCGCTGAAACCCTAAAGGGAACCCCCGTTTATGATGAAGCCATGAGAACAATGCTTGAACAAGATCTTGATTGGAAAGCCGTTCATGAACTTGTAAGCGATATCATCAGGGGGAACAAAACCATCGTAAACTTTGGAGAACTGGCAGAACCGTCCCCGATCGCGTTAATAGGTATAGAAGAAATGGCTAGGCAGGGAGAAGTTATCGATCCTGCTAGGCTTAAAAGGCTTATAACTGAAGGTGGAAGGGCCAGGAGCCTGGGCTGCATTAAGACCGTTTACTGCTTCTCATGCGGCGCCATATACACAGCACAACCGTATTATCTTGGTGATCCCCCTAGATGCGAACAGTGCGGTTCCACCGATATAGCTTTGCTCGATGAAAACGAGGACTTTGTAAGGGAAAACGTATCAAGAAACAAAAAATACTACAGCGAAGCCAAAAGTATAATGGAATTTCTTAAAAAATACGGCAGGCGCGGGGCTATAACGCTTTGCTTTGACATTCCTAAGACAATGAGAGAAGATCTTGCTTCAATTCAAGACGATGATCTGTTCTTTTATTCACTGATGGAAACTGAAAGAAAAAGATCCCTGTCTTTCCTTAAGCTTAAAAAATCACGGAGCTAAATGTCTCGAGTCTCTTGGATAAAGCACTACCTCTCTTATGTTGCTCCTGCCGCTTAGTACCATCATCAACCTGTCAAAACCCAGCCCCCATCCTGAGTGTATTGGCATTCCCCACCTGTAGACCTTAAGGTGCTCTGAAAAGCTTTCTGGATCAAGGTTGTTTGCCTTTAACCTTTCAACCAGAAGATCGTATCTGTGAATTCTCTGACCCCCTGAAGCCAGTTCAAGTCCCTTGTACATCAAGTCAAAAGATTCGCTAAGCTTTTCTCCTTTAGGCATTGTGTAAAATGGTTTCAGCGAAAGCGGCCACTCGATTATAAAATAGAATTCCTTGTTTTTCCCGAATTCGTTCAGAACGTCAGTTGTAAGGTCTTCCCCGAATTTTACTCCAGTGCTTTTGCAAACTTCTTCATAAGTGTATACCGGAAAGCTGTAATTTGGAGCTTCCAGCTGATAACCCAATGACTTTAATGAAGAATAAATGTGCTTGATCAGTTCTTCAAGTATTTCCATAACGTCCTGCTTAAGCATCATTGCAGATTCTATATCTATGCTCGTGAATTCGTTAAGGTGCTTAACTGTGTTTGATTTTTCAGCCCTGAAATAATGAGCTATTTCAAAAACCCTCCCCAAAGCAAGCACAAGCTCTTCTTTATAGAGCTGTGGGCTCTGAGCGAGATATGCAGGCCTCCCAAAGTAATCAACTTTGAACAGCTCTGCGCCGCCTTCAGAAGCCGTAGCAATTATCTTTGGCGTATCTACCTCAACGAACTTTTTATGACTCAGAAATTCCCTTATTATTTTTAATGCATCAGCTCGCATCAAAAATATTTTTCTCTCTTCTGCATCCCTCAGGTCAAGAGGCCTGTTGTTTACCCTTGTCATAAGTTCGCTTTCTACTTTTGAAGCGGGATCCAGTGGCAGAACCTTATCCGCTTCGTTTATAACTTCGAGCGAATCAACCTGAATTTCGTATGGGTTTATCTTTGACCTGCTTTTTACAACTTTACCCCTGAGAACAACATAGCTCTGCCTGGGTATGCTTGAACCTTTTTCAGCCAGCTCCCCTTTTAAAACAGCTTGATAATAACCGTAGGGGTCGCCTATGACCAGAAAAGTTAGCTTTCCAAGTAACCTTACGTCGTGTACCCATCCGTGTAGCTCTACGGTTTTACCTTCATTTTCACCTAGCTCTAGCGATTGAACTCTTCTTGGCGTACTTTCCTTTCTCAAACTCAAACACTATCTCATCCCCCGTTATGATCTTAGTTATTTCCTTGACCTTATTTAAATCGATTGGAAGGTTGGAAGTTTCCTGCCCGGCAATTATCGCTTTTATATGCCTGGAACCGTCTGGTAGCCAAACTATGTTTATCGTTAAAAGCCTTATCGGATACATCAGATTCTCTAAAAACTGCCTAGTATCGGATGTCTGTTCGGTTACCCATACGTTTCCAAGTGCTTCTTTAAGTTTTGACATTACCTGTCTGTTGTTTAAAACCTGTTTGGCTTCACCCTGGTTAAATAGAAGCACATAGTCGTCGCCAACCTTATAAGCCCTCTTAAGAGTAAGCTTATCCAAAACAGGAAGCTGGTTTGCTAACTTTGCGAGAACAAAAGATGCCTTAACGTCAGCTTCTGTAATTTCTCCATTTTTTAATCTATCTTCACATTTCGGACATAATACCCCAACTTTTGCATCAAAAGTGCAAATTGGAAATTTCAAATATCGTTCAAAATGATTTAACATTCAGGGTTTTTAAACATATTCCTTTTATTAATTTGATTTTTGAAAATTTCATGTGAACAATCCTTTTAAATAAGCAAATCTTTTATCATAAGAATAAGCAGAAGAAAAATATGGATAGACCGCTAGGATATCGATGCCGTTCTTATAGAAAACTTCGGAGACGCTTTTTATAAAATCTGTGCTCGGATTAACAGCTAAGACGCCTTTTGCCTGCAGGTTTTTCAAAGCTTCTTCCCTTTTAGAATAAAGAGAGGAAATGTCTTCAATTATACTTTCTTTCTTAAAAAGCTCAAGGTATTGGGGAAAGCCTGAATATTTCTGTAACTCATTAACCGCCATATAGGCTGCGGCGTCAAAGGTTTGTGCAACAAAAATTTTGTAATAAGAAACTACAACCCTGTTCTCGGCTTTGAAAACAGATGAGACCCTTCTTGCATGGTCGAAAGTTGAAAAGTTAAGTATTATGCCGTCGCTTATGTCCCTGACCTTTTTTGCAAGCCCTTCTCTCAATGTCGCTACAAAAACCCTTGTATTTGTTGACCTTTTCACCTCAACGATCCTTTTGCTCATTTCAACTATAGCTGATCCTACATCTTCCTTTACAGAGCCAAGCCCAACTCCCAGAAAGAACCTGTTTTCAGCTATATCGTTTATCGTCTTTATCTGCCTTATCAGTTCATCGATCTGCAGTTCATTTATCCGTACGACTCCTGGCCCGGCCATCGCCTTGCTGTTCTTTAAAAGTATAGAAAAAGACAGCTGAATAGGATCCACATCTCTAGAAACATCTGGTATAAAAAAATACTGGGAGCTGAGTTCTTCAGCGAGCTTTACGGTTTCCGAAGGTTTAAAGACTTCGGGCCTTAAGGATAAACCAAGCATCATTTTAAACTATTTTTAAGCTCGGGGAATGCAGGCCGTTGTTTATAGCAACGTTCAGCAAGAGCGGAGTCAATGACTCAAGGTACTTGGAAGTATAAAGCTTACCGGCATAAAGAGGCTTTAACCCTTCTATGCTTGAAACAATCTCCGCAACTTCTGAAAAAGTTTCACGCTCGTCAGCAGCTATTAGCACGTCGTAGTTCAGTTTAGCACCAAGATCCGATAGCTTTATAGCTGGAACGGTGTGAAAAGCTGAAGCGACCCTTGCACCTTCAAGCGTTGATTTGATAAGCTCGGCAGCCGAGACTTCTCTATCGCCGACCTTAAACGGCTCATAAGAAAAACCAGCTTTAGTTTTTACCATGGGAACAACGGGAGAAACGAAAAGCTTTCCATCATAATTCTTTATGTTTAATAAAAACTGAGGAAGGACTTCGTGCGGTACGCTGATTATAATCTTCTCAGAATTATCCACAGCTTCCTGATTTGTCATCCCAGAAAATCTGAGATCCAGACCAAACTTTTTGCCTTCTTCCCGGTATTCAGAAGCTAATCTTTCCGCTTTTTCCTTTTCACGTGACCCAATTATAACTTCATTATTTTTTGCTAGCCTTAAAGCGAGCCCTTTTCCAAGATCCCCTGTGCCTCCTAGAATGGCTATTTTCATTAGAAGGTTTTTAAATTTTAGGATTTATAAACTTTTAACCGGACTTCTGTTCTTCAGCATATATCATGCTGATAATCATGGGCGTGTTGTCACGAGGGCACAGACCAGACTGTTTTAATACGTAATCCCCTTCTTTAAATTCCCTTTTTACCTTGTAGCCACATTTTGGGCATTCTTCAACGCTGAAATATTTGACCTGCGGAGTTTTCTGTTTCATCATTGGGCAACACCTAGCGTGTTTCCAACGCCTATTATTACAGCAGAACCTCCTTCGGGCACGTTCTTAGTTATCACGTCTATGACGGCTTCTCTGGCTTTCTTTGCTGCCTCCGCTATGTCTCTTGTCATTACAGCTATAGCTTCAAACAAAGACTCTTTTATTATAACCGCATAAAGCGGTATCATCTTTTCTGTTGCAACTTTTTCTATGTTAAATTTTTCAGTGCCTATGCCGCCTATCGCCGCGCCGATGCCTACAGCGACATCACCTGATTGCTCTCCTTCAAGCTTTAAGGCCGCGTCAATCATTATTATGGCTGAAGCGTCTTTGTAAGGACCTTCTAAAAGGAACTGCAATGCTTTGTCGGGGTTACCAACATTCGCCATCGGTCCTTTAGCCTTGATTATGGCCACCCTCCTGTTATTTATTACGCTTTCGCCGTAAACCGTTTCTTCGTCCAAGTCGATCTTGAATTTGTCTCTTAACCATTCGGCGACAACCATGGGGCCTATTGCGTCCCCTAGCGGAAGAGATTTTTCAAGAGCGCCCATTGCTGCAAGATAAGCATCTGCCTGCTTAACAATGCCAGGGAGTATCATCTGTAACTGAGCTAAAAGATATATGTTGTCAGGGAACCTCTTCCCGATTAGATAGAAATGCCTTACGACTTTATAAACGTAGTCCAAAGCTGATGCTATCTCCAGCATGTTGAGCACAGCTGTCCTTTCTACTTCGTTCGCGTTTTTCATTATTTCTTTTATTCTCAATTTTACCGTTTCGTCCTGGACCCTTATAACGTGCTCCATCTTCTTTACAATCCCAACAGGATCTAGATTTACCGGAAATATGGTCTGTATTTCGATCATGTTTTCAATGATTTTTTGACCATCGCCGGATACCCCTTTTCTCTGAAGATAGGACATCAGGTTCGACCTTGACTGATCGGCGTCATATTTTAGCTTGACGAGATACCTGTTTATGTCTGCTATTATAGCGTAGCTCTGAAGCCTTTGACCATAGATTATGAGGATGATGTACGGAACCCAGATTATTATCATGTAAATTATGAACTGTATGGGTGAACTTGGAGTATAACCGAACAAGAGGTTAAAGGGAGTTCCGCTCAAATTTTAGGTTACGCCACCTTTTTTATGTTGTACCTTTTAACTTCTTCCGGGCCATATACGCCAAAAGTGCCATTTTTCCACTTGATTTTTATGTATATTTTGCCCTGAATTTCTACATAATTGACTACGGTGCCTTCCGCGTTTAAATCTGTCTTAACCCTGTCGTTTATTTTAAACACGTTTAGCAGCTCTTTATTCATACTCATACTAAATCTGTACATGGATTTTTAAAGTTTTGCGCTGATTTGATATAACTTTAGCCATTCCAAACTTAATATGCAATCAACTTAAAGTTTTGGAAAAATTAAAATAACATGTGTTAAAACCTTTTATCATGGATTATACTTGCCCCGAGTGCGGTGGACCTCTTTTTTATGAAATTTCTACAAAGATGTATGTTTGTAAAAAATGTGGCCTCTACCTGACAAAGCAACAGCTGATAGAGCTTTCAGACAAGAAGAAGGCAAGGCCAAGGCTAGACGCAAAAAAAGAATATCTGAACTGGTGGCTTAATGAGAAGAAGTCTTAATACCCTTGATTGCTTCAGATAGTTTTCTTAAAAGTTCCTGCTTTTTCATTTTCTTTTCAACCTGAAAATAATAAGTGACTTTCCAGTGTCTTTTTGGATGTTTTGCTTGATGTACTTCGTATTTTAACCCGAGCCTTTTTAAACCTTCTTCTATGCTTTCTATCTTTGGTGCTGATATTGCAAGCGATTTAGCGACCTTTCTTCCCTGCTTTCTACTAATGTTAGAATCAAAATAATCTAGCCAAATTACCTGTTTGTCTTTATCTTTCATCTTAATTCTCCAGTTTCTTAAGAGTGTTTAATCTTCTTATAATGTTAGGATGCGTTGAAAACAGCTCTTCTATTCTTTCTAAAGTGCTCATCTTTCTCGATGATACGTATTCTATAGCTTCATCCATTGAAAGGTTCTTTAGATCCTCAGGGTTTAGAGCCGAAGGGTCAATTATAAAAAGGGCCCTTGTTGTGGAAGTCTTTTTGGCTTCTTTGGGCTTCCTGCTGTGCACAACGTAAGAATAAATGTAAAGCTTTGCCAGAGCGCTCCTGAGTTTTTTAGCTCCATCATCTACAACTTGTGTAGCGTGCAGATCAGCATATGTCTCTCTGCTCCTGCTGAACGCTAGCACAAAAAGGTTCAGTACGAAGTAGCCTATGAATGATAAAAAGCCTACTATAGCAAGAACGTTTGCGTTTCCCCTCTGGTCAAAAAATGAGCTCAGCATAAAAGTGTATGCTATGTAATAAAGTATGGCAGGTAACACTGAAACGAAAAGCATAACCTGGACGTCTCTGTGTCTGATATGACCGAGCTCGTGGCCCAAGACCGCTTCAATTTCCTGAGGGCTGAGTATTTTTAGAATCCCTCTAGTTACGGCTACCCTGTTTCCTGTTAGAGGAGAACCATAGGCAAAAGCGTTGGGCATGTCTATATCCGCTATCATGAGCTTTGGTTCTTTTATCCCAGCTCTTTCAGATATCCTGTGTATCGCATCTCTTATCTCCTGTAGTTCTCCGGGTGGAGCTTCCTTTACGTGGTATAACGCATCAATGAGCTTGGGGCCGTAAAGCCATTCTATTACGTTGATAACGGCTACAAATCCCGTTATTATGAATATGTTGGTTATGCCGATCAACGCAAATATAATGCCTATAAAAAGGGCTGTAAACCCAACAATTAGAACTAACGTTAGATACATTGAAAGCCTGAATTTAAGAAATCCTAAGTCCATAATTGAGGACTATAAAGGAAGCGTATTTAAGGTTTTTTATTCAATTGCAAGTTTTGCCGCTTAACTATTTTACAACAACAAATAAAGCCGTGATTATACTATTACACAGCATGATAAAGAAGATTCTGAACAAGCCGGGTGAAGAAGTCAGAGAAATGCTTGAAGGTCTAATCATGGCATTTCCTGAGCTTATTGAACTGGACCCAAAGTACAACAATGTTTACAGAAAAAACAAAAAGAAAGATAAAGTTGCTGTAATAACCGGGGGTGGCAGCGGGCATGAACCTGCTTATGGCGGTTATGTTGGTTATGGAATGCTTGATGCTGCCATAGCTGGCGCAGTCTTTACATCACCTTCAACGATGCAGATATACCAGGCTATGAAAACGGTTTCAACTGAAAAAGGCGTGCTTTCTATAATAATGAATTATACGGGAGATAAGATAAACTTCAGAGCGGCTATGAAGCTAGCAGAAGATGACGGCATAAAATCAGACCTTGTAATATCAAACGATGATGTTGCACTTCCCGATAAAGAAATGAGAAGGGGAACTACAATTACAGTCCTAGCGCACAAAATTGCTGGGGCCGCGGCTGAGGAAGGAATGGACATGGCGGCGGTCAAAAAAATAGCTCAGGAAGTTATAAAGAACGGAAGAGACATAGGTGTTGCTCTGACCCCGTGCAGCGTTCCGGCTGCGGGAAAATATTCGTTTGAGCTTAAAGAGGATGAAATAGAATTCGGAATAGGCATACATGGGGAACCAGGTGTCCAGAGAATCAAATACGTTCCATCCGCGCAGCTCGCAAAGATGATGGTCGATAAGTTGAAGGATGACCTTAAGTTTCAGAGCGGCGATGAAATAGTTCTAGTTGTTCAGGGAACCGGAGGCACACCGTACATGGAAAAGCTAGTTTTTTACAGGGACGTAATGAACTACTTAAAGGAAACAGGGGTCAAGGTGTATGCCAGCTGGGTTGGAGAATTCCTTACTTCTATAGAAATGCAGGGCGCAAGAGTTGCTATTCTCAAAGTAAACGAAGAAATGAAGAGGCTCTTTTCCGCTCCAGCGTTAACTCCAGTTATAAAGAATCTGCCGATGGCAAACACGGTGATGTCGTAATGAGCTTCAACGTTGAATTTTTCAGGTGTTTCCTTCTGAACGCTTCAAAGGAAATCCAGAAAAGCGAGTCAGAGCTGACTGACCTCGACTCTAAAATAGGAGACTCTGATTTCGGAATAAACATAAGCAGAGGTTTCAGAGCCATTGATAAAGATCTAAAGTCAGATGAAATCGGAAAGCTCCTGGACGAAGCAGGAAAGACCATAATGGAAGAAGCGTCTGGGACATTCGGCACTCTGTTCGGGTCCATGCTCGTAGCCATGGGAAGGGTTTCTAGGGGTAAAAAAGAAGTTAGCTTGCAAGAATTAAAAAAGATGTTCGAGGAAGGAATCAAAGTTGTGGAGGAACTTGGAGGTGCAAAAAGGGGTCAGAAAACGTTTCTGGATGTGCTCTATCCTTTTACAGAAAATCTAAATCCGAAGGAGCAGCCAAAAAAAGCTCTTGACGAAGCTATAAATGCGGCTGAGAAAGGTATGAACTCCACAAAGGATATGGTAGCAACGATCGGAAGGGCTAGCTATTACGGGGAAAGAAGCAAAGGGCATTTGGACCCAGGAGCTGTGGCAATGTACATGATACTTAAGTCAATGGAACAGTGTATAAAATAAAACATCTTTTATTTGTTTAGAAACGTGTAAATTCATTGCTAGATAGATAAAATGCATGAGTCTAGTAAAAGGAATTATTACACCTATGGTTACACCAGTAAGATATGGAACCATAAACGAGGATGATGTTAAGGAGCTTCTGAGCTTTTTAAAAAATATAGGGGTCAGCGGTATCTTTCCTATGGGTTCAACGGGGCTTTTTTCTCTTTTCAGCTTTCAAGATCATAAAAAGATGCTTGAGCACGCTATAAAGCATAAACCGGCCAACATAGCCGCGTACGCAGGCGTCAGCAGGAACAACTTTGATGAAACTTCAGAAATGATAAAAATAGCGAAAGACCTAGGTTACGATGCGGCCGTGGTTGTTGTTCCCTTCTATCTGAAATTAAGTCAGGATTCGATTTTTGCGTATTTCCAAAAAATATCAAAAGTAGACATGCCGATAATCATTTATAACATACCCCAGTTTACAGGAAACTCCATAAGCGCTGATACGATAAAAAAGTTAGCAGATGAAAACAGCAACATAAAGGGAATAAAGGACAGTTCTGGAGATTTAAGATCTTTCCAGATAATAATAAACGAGCTGTCAAAGGACTTTTTTGTTTACCAGGGGCAAGACGACCTTCTTCTCCCTTCTTTGAACATAGGAGCTGCGGGAGGGGTGTGCGGGACGTCTAACTTTTCAGGAAAGATAGTTGAAGTTTATAAAGAAAGATCTCTGAAGGCGCACAACGAAATAGTCAAAGCAATGAAGAATCTTTCTTACTTTGAATTTCCAAAACCCTATTATTACCTTTTCAGGAAAAGGGTACTAAAAGAAAATGATCCAAAGAAATATCTGCCTTTTCCACTGGGCGACCTGAACGAAAACGATGAAAAAATGATAGATGAGGCTGTCCAGATATGAAGTCCATAGCAGTAAAGATAGGGCAGAAGGGCGCCTTTTTATTTGAAGCTGAACCCCCTAAAAACCCAAGCGGGACACAGGTATTGCTAAAGACCCTTTATACAGGAATATGTGGCACAGACAGGGGTATAATAAATGGGCAGTTGAACTTTGCAAGAGCGGAAAAAGGAAAAGATATCCTTATTCTTGGGCATGAAGGGCTTGCTCAAGTGATGGATGTAGGTGAAAAGGTAACATCTTTGAAACCAGGAGACCTGGTAGTTCCCATGGTGAGAAGGCCCGGAAACTGCATTCAGTGCAGAGTCGGCAGGCAGGACAACTGCGAGGATGGCGACTTCGTGGAAGCGGGAATAAGGGGCAAGGATGGGTTCATGAGGGAATACTTTATAGATAACGAAGAGTACCTTGTCAAGGTAAAGGATCTTAACCTAGGAAAACTTGCCGTGCTTACCGAACCTTTGAAGAACTTGGTGAAGGCATACGACGCCTATCAGACAGTTTCGGATCGTTATTTAAAGATGTGTTCAGATGGCTCTTACGAATGTAAAAAGGTAACAGTCGTTGGGGCTGGACCAATAGGCATTCTATTCTCAATGCTTTTCTCAACGCACGGGTTTAAGGTCAGTTTGATATCGAGGAGCGACAAGGAAGGCATTGCTACAAAGATATGCAAAAGAATAGGGGCAGATTTTATTCAAGCTGACGCAATAACCCTTGGAGCAGATGAGATGGTATCAGACGTTTTCATAGATACCACGGGAAGGCCAGAAATCGTTGCAAAAGGGCTTGCGGCGCTAAAATATAACGGCGTGGAAATTCTATTCGGAACGACTCTAGCTGGCAACTATAACGTTAACGGTGCCCTTGTCACGGAGGCTGTGGAAAAAAACGTAACTGTCATAGGAACTGTGGATGGGGCAAAACAGCACTATATTGAAGCTTTGAACTATCTGTCTATGTGGAAAGAAATCTATGGGGATTCTCTGGATCTAATGATAACAGATGAGGACGTGCCGGAAAACAGCATAGTCCCATTAAACGGGGAAGGAAAGGGAGAAATAAAGAGGGTAATCAGATGGTCCTAGCGGCCCATGTTCCCCTTACTACCCACACTGGCTCTTCAGGATTGAACTCTTCTTCTCCGGTTGTCCTGTAATCGTTGATCATTTCTTCATCTATTTCTATGGATAGTCCCGGACCGTCTTTAACCTCATAGTATCCGTTAACCACAGGCGTGGAATCTTTGATAAGCTTTCTCTTCCACTCCGGGAAATAATCGTAGAACGATTCCTGTATCAATAGATTAGGAACCCAGGCATCAAACTGTATAGTTGCGGCATTCTGAACCGGGCCAAATGCGTTGTGAGGAGCAAGAAGCTTTCCGTAAGCTTCCACGCTGGCTGAAAGCTTTTTCAGTTCTGTGAAACCGCCTATGTTGCATATATCTGGCTGAAATACGTCGACAAGATCCTCTGACAAAAATTCTAAAGCCTGTTCCTTCGATATTATCCTTTCTCCCAAAGCAACCCTAACAGACGTCTTTGCCCTGTAGTCTCTGAGGGCCATCATGTTCCAGGGATGCACCGGTTCTTCCATAAAGAGCGGGTCGTACTGCGAAAGCTCCTGAGCTATTTTTACTGCAGATTCCGCGTTAAACCTTCCGTGATGCTCTATCATCAAGTAAATGTTATCGCCAACCGCCTCCCTTACAGCCTTGACGATTTCTGACGCTCTTTTTAACCCTTCATCGGTTATTGAATCCCACTGATCACCAAAAGGATCAAACTTAAGGCCCCTGTAGCCTTTATTTACGGCATCTGAGGCTTTTTCTGCAAAATCTTCAGGAGTTCTGCAATTGCTGTACCAGCCGTTTGCATAGACCAGTATTTTTTCCCTTGACTTACCTCCGAGCAGCTTATAAACTGGCTGCTTGAGGTACTTTCCAAGAATATCATAAAGGGCAATATCCACAGCGCTTAGAGCTGTTGTGGATTCAAAAGAACTGTGAAGGTAAAAATCGTGCTTTTCCCATTCTTTCATGTTTGCTTCGATTTCTGAAGCTTCCCTGCCAATGTAAACTTTTGATACCTCTTTTACAGATTGTACAACAGGACCTACTCTGAGAGTTGGAACGGCTTCGCCGTATCCAACCATGCCATCTGAGGTTTCCACCCTTACCAATATCATGAGAGAGGCCCAAGTTGCCGGACCGGTTCTTTCACCCAGCACTATAGGTTCTATCTTTTGTATTTTACTCATGATTACATGTAGCGCATAACAAATATAAACGTCTATTGCTTCTAACAGCACTCTACATGCTCAAAAAGCAAATGCAAACGCTTAAAGCCGATTGAAACAAAAATGTTGTGTTGGAAGCATCGATAGTCTATAAAAAGATAAACAAGCTAGGAGAGGGTCCGGTCTATGATGACAAAAATGAGATGCTCTATTGGGTTGACATTTTAGACAGAAAGATCTATAGTTCTAAACCGCTAGGAGGAGGGTTAAACTATATTCAGCTTGACGATATGGTTTCTGCGGTTGCGCTCACCGATAATGATAAAATCATTGCAGGAGCCGGACACTACCTTTACCTCGTTTCGCCAAGGGGTTCAATAAAAAAGATATCAGAAATAGAAATTGGTATGAACACGAGATTCAATGATGGCAAAGTGAGCCCAGAAGGCCAGCTGGTGATAGGAACCATGGACCTTGATGAAAAGAACCCAATAGGCTCGCTCTATTCCTTTGACGGGACAAGCTTTAAGAGAATATTAAGCAACATGACCATCTCAAACGGGCTTGCGTGGGACGTCAAGAAAAAGCTTTTTTATATAATTGACTCGCCAACTAAAAAAGTAAGCGTTTACGAATACGATAAGGATATGAATTTAAAGTATCTAGGCGTTGCCGCTGATTTAAAAGATGAAGCAGGAGTGCCAGACGGTATGACGATCGACGCCGAAGGTATGATATGGGTAGCTGTATGGGGAGGCGGCAAAATAATCAGGTTTGATCCGTTTGAGAATAAGAAACTTTTAGAGATAGGCATTCCGGCAAAAAAGACATCTTCCTGCACGTTTGGAGGCAAAAATATGGACACGCTGTTCGTGACCTCCGCCGCCTCTGAAAATGACCTAGGGGGTAGCTTGTTTGCTGTAAAAACCGAATACCAAGGTACAGCATTTTACAGGTTTAAGATCAAAAATTTATCTGCTAGATAAAAAGTCACTCGTTGCTTTTGTATTTAAGGTCCTCTGTGTAAGCTCTCAACAGTTCACCGTAGCTCCATGCCTGCATTATGCAACCCTTTGGCTCGTGCGGCTCATCGCCGTCAAAAATTTCAGGTATCATGTCCATTTTTAACAGATGCCCAAAGTATTCTATCAGCTCATCCCTTTCAGCTCCACTCCTTACCGAAGCAGTTATGTAAGGGCCTGCAAGCCATGGCCATACGGATCCATTGTGGTATGCTTTGTCCCTGTTAAACTGATCCCCCTCATACCTGCCCAGATATCTCGGATCGTCAGGCGAAAGCGACCTCAGACCGAATGGAGTCAACAGCTTTTCGTCGACAACCTCCTTGTACTTTGCAAAGTCGTTCAATAATGGGAACGGTAATGAAAAGGCCAGTATAAAATTTGGTCTAAGGCCAAAGTCGTCAGGTTCAGCGACGTCCAGTATCATGTCACCTTTCACAAACTTTGCCAAGAACTCATCTTTCACCTTAGGGATCATTTCGTCGACGTAAGCTGGGATTTTCATGTTTAATTCTCTTGAAAAATAATCAACCGAAACCAGAGCGTTGTACCATAGGGCGTTTACCTCAACCGGAAGACCTATCCTGGGAGTAAATGCGATATCGCCCGTTTTAGCATCCATCCACGTGAGCTGGGGCTTTTTTGTCTCCACCAAGCTGCCCTTTAATCCGAAAAAGTCATTGCCCTTCACATAAGCATCAAGGATTGAAACGACGGCAGGCATAAGCTTTGCCAGTGTCTTTTTATCCCTAGTATATTCATAATATTTGTAGACGGCATAGATATACCACAATGAAGAATCCGCCGACGCTTTGTTGCCCGGATCGCTTAAGGATACCGGGAGTATGCCTGACTTTGCAAATCCAGCGTACTTTTCAAGGATGATCCTGGCGATCCTGTATTTTTTAGTCACAAGGAGCAAACCTGGCATAGATATCATTGTGTCGCGGGTCCAAGGACCAAACCAGTAAAATCCAGCTATTATATCGTCATTAAGCAAAAACGATGATGAACGCATTAAAATTCCCTCAAGCTCTCCCTTTGAAGCAGATAGAGCGTTAAGCATCCTCCTTTTGACTGTTTCAAAATCTGGAGGTTCAGCACCTGAGCATGATATCTTAACCTCAACTTTCCGGCCCAAAGGCTCAACAGCAAAATACCCTTTATGGTAGAGGTCCTCTATGTGGTTAAGGCCTCTCTCTTTGTCAATAGGATAAAGAAAGTCATAGTACCATACGCCATCATCTATAAATTTTCCATCAACAAAAATGCTCAACTGGTCTCCATCGTTTTTGAATGCGCGTCCATTCCCAAGTTCCTCTGTCTGTATCGTCAATTCCCTCTTTCTTAACGCTAAATGGTAGTTTCTAAAGGCAAACAGCGGATGCAGATAAAGCGCTTCAGGCAAGGTCCCGTAGAACTCGTATCTTATGACGAGCCAGTCTTCTTCTGGGTCCATAACCAAAGATTTTTTGATCAGGGTTTCAGCAACATCGTAAACGAACTGCGGAAAAGGATCGTCCTGAAAATTGATCAGATGTTTATCACCCTGGGGATATATGCCTCCAGCATAATAATTTTTATCTATGCTGTAAGCCTTGCCCTTTATTTTAAAATCTTCATAAAGCTTTGAAAGCAGAACCTTTCCGCTGTAATCACTTTCAGATCTTTTGACGCAAAGCCCGTGATATGTCCTCAGGTTTGCAAAAGTTATGGACGATGACGCGTAGCTGCCCTTTCTGTTTGTAAGAAGCCATTCTCGTTCTTTTTGTAAATTGTTCATACCTTTTATCAAAATTCCCCTCTCTAGATTTATGCTTTTGCCTTATGTAAAATTAATTTTACAAGAACACAATCGCGGCAACAATAACGGTTTTAAAGCGTTGACGAGATAAAGACTTATGGTTCGTTATCTGCCTATAGGCAACAACAGGCTCCTTTTAAGCTTTGACAAAGATTATAGAATTGTTGACTTTTACTATGCTCACGATCAGGCAGAGAACCATGCAGTTGGGCATCCGTTCAGATATGGGATCTCCATAGATGGGACCTTCAAATGGGTGAGCCATGAGTTGATCAGCAGCATGGACTACCTTGATGACACAATGGTTACCGAAGTCAAGTTCTCAAGCTATCCTATAGGCGTAACGAACAACGATTTTGTAGACATTTATGATGACGTTTATTCAAAGAAGATAACTTTAACCAACAGCGGAAATAATTCCCTAGAGTTAAAGCTGTTCTTTCATCAGGATTTTTATATTTATGGGAACGACATAGGAGATACTGCTTTTTATGAACCGCACCTGAATTCTGTAATACATTATAAAAACAGAAGGCTCTTTCTCATTTCAACCCTTGATCAGTATGGAAACAGCATAGATCAGTATGCTGTAGGCATAAAGGGGTTTGATGGTTATGAGGGAACATGGAAGGACGCCGAGGACGGCAAGCTGTCTTTCAACGCTGTAGCTATAGGCAGCGTTGACTCTGTTATAGGCCATACCGTATTTCTCCTCCCGGGCGAAACAAAAGAACTCTATTACTTTATAATAGCTCAGGAAGATCTCGATTCCCTTTTTGAATTGAGGCGCAAACTTAATTTTAACCTTCTCAACGAGATGTTCAAGAGGACAAAAAACTACTGGACAGTTTGGAACGAGAAAAGAAACATATCTGACCAGCAAGATATGATTTCTCTTTTCAGAAAATCCCAGTTCATTATAAAAATACACATGAACAACAAGGGCGCAATAATGGCTTCCTCTGACAGCGATATTTTGAAGAAGAGCAAGGATGGGTACTATTATGTATGGCCCAGGGATGCGTCCATAGCGGCATACGCTTTGACGAAGACTTTTCATTTTAGCGCTGCAAGGAGGTTCTTTGAGTTTGCCCTGTCGACCATAGCGGAAGGGGGTTATTTTCATCATAAGTACCTCCCAGACGGTAACATAGCAAGCAGCTGGATACCGCGAATAATAGGGGGAAGACCTATATTGCCTATTCAAGAAGACGAAACTGCCCTCGTAATATGGTCGCTATGGCAATATTATCTAAAATCTTTTGATGTTGAATACTTTTTCCCTTTGTATGAAAGGCTTATCAAAAGGGCTGCAGATTTTATGTCTTCATTTGTAAACGACGATGGCCTTCCGAAAGAATCGTATGACCTTTGGGAAGAACGTTTTGGCATTCATACGTACACTGTTGCGACAGTCCATGCAGCCCTTGTCGCGGCTTCAAATTTTGCAAGGGTATTTAAGGAGGACGATGTAGCTGAAAAATACCTGAGCGCAGCAAACAGGATGGCATCAGCTTACGATTCAATCTTCTATTCCCCTGAAAAAGGGTACTATGCGAGAGCAATAATAAACGGGAAGCCAGACTTCACCGTGGATTCACAGAACATGGCGCTTTTCCTTTTTGGCATGAAGGACCCATCAGATCCAAGGGTCAAATCAAACATGAACGTTTTAATGAATAGGCTGTGGGTTAAAAACGTTGGTGGACTTGCCAGGTACGAGAATGACATGTATCAAAGAATTAAAGATGATAAGGAAGTGCCAGGAAACCCCTGGATAATAACAACGCTCTGGGCTTCAAGGTACTACATATATACAGGTGATTGCAATAATGCGCTTAATCTTATAAAATGGGTTCTGAACCACAGTCAAAGGTCTGGAGTTCTTTCTGAACAGATAAACCCGTACGACGGAGGGCCAGTCTCAGTATCACCCCTTGTATGGAGTCACGCAGAATACATAATAAGTGTTGATGAGCTCTACGAAGCAAAAAATAACGGTAGATGCAAATAGTTTTTAAATGATTTTAAATTTGTAGCCGTAATAAATTATACCGCCCTGCCCGTCTTCTGTCCATTTTCTGATCGTTGCCATCACTCTGGCTCCAATTTTTATTTCTTCGCTTTCAGCATCTGCCAGCTGTCCAAGAACTGTCACACCGTTGTCTAGCCTTATCATTGCTAAATAGATCGGAGAATAATCTTTGAAATCTACCGGAGGCTCCGTTAGCTTTGTGTATGAAATTATTGTTCCTGTCTTTGGCATTTCTTTTTCTTCCATTTCAGTGGATCCACATTTTTTGCAAACCTTTACGGGCGGATAATACTCTGCCCCGCAGCGTTTGCACCTGCTGCCCACGAGCCTCGTGTAAAGTTTTCTGTTTCTCCAGTAAGCTATGGGTATCATTTTCAGCTCACCCTCCTTAATACATGAACGACTGATGTCGTGTCAACTCCCCCAACGTTCTGAGTAACCCCTAGCTTTGCACCCTGAACCTGATTTTTGCCTGCGATTCCGGAGAGCTGCATATAAGCCTCAACTACCTGGTAAACCCCAGTACCTCCTACTGGGTGGCCCCTTGCCTTCAACCCTCCGAACGTCAATATTGGAAGGTCTCCTTCAAAGTTAAATTTCCCGTTAGCGGCGTCAAAACCGGCTTTTCCTTCTTCTGAATATCCCATGGCCTCCAGACTCAGGGCAGCAACTATTGGGAATGCGTCATGAATCTCAAGAAAGTCAACGCTAGACGGGTTAACCCCAGATTTATCGATTGCCTTTTTGAAAGCTTTTTCTGTTGCTTCAAATTTTAACGGGTTCTCCCTCTGAGATATCATAAGCTCGTTTGTTGAGACTTCTGATGCAAGAATTTCAACATCTGAAGGCTTTGAACTCAAAAGCACCGCGGCAGCTCCATCGCTCGATGGTGCGCTGCTTAAAAGCCTGATCGGCTCAGCTAGATAAGGAGACCTCTTAACATCTTCAAGCGTGAAGGCCTTTTTGAACTGCGAGTGAGGAGCGGTAACCCCATTCTTGTGCGCTATAACCGGGAAATGGTCCAGATATTCTTCCTGAACGTTATACCTGTTCATGTACATGCGCATCAAAAGAGCGTTAAGCGATATGAACGAAGCGCCAACAACCTGAGTGAACTCGGCACTTTCGGCCATGGCTAAAGCTTTTGTAAGGACCTGGGTATCAACATCTTTCATTTTTTCAACGCCAACAACCAAAACGTTTTCATAATCTCCAGATTTTACCGAAACAAAGCCTTCGTGAACAGCCATTCCACCTGATCCGCATGCGGCTTCAACTTTAAGTGCTTCAATACCTTTCATTCCGAGCGCGCTGGCCAGCAATGCTCCCAAGTGCTCCTGGTTGTTTAAATAACCGGACATCATGTTACCAACAACGATCCTGTCAATCTTCACGTCCTCCTGACCCTTCAGAGCGTTCAGGGAAGCCTCAACCATGAGGTCTGTGAGCGATTTGTTCCAATGCTCTCCAACTGGCACCAGCCCTGCAGATCTTATATAAACCTTGGACATCTTGATCACCTAATTATCTTGTTCCTCCATTTCGAATATGTTGCATAATCTATTTCCACATAGTTCTTTAACCTTTCCCGCAATGGCACATAGTCATCGTCATCCACCTTTGATACAACTTCTATGACAAAAGAATCGCTTCCGGCCCCGCTTCCAAAGCTTGCCAGAAGTATCTTGTCACCTGGTTTGGAAACGTCCAGAACTGCGTTCAAAGCTACAAGAGTGTTAGCAGAGTATGAATTACCAAGCTCATCATTTAGAAGACCTGGTTTCAGCTGCTCGTCCTTAAACCCGAGCCTTTTACCAACTTCTACTGGAAACCTCGGATTTGGTTGATGGAATATCGCGTAATTAAAGTCTGATGGCTTGAACCCTGTTTCTTCAAAAAGCAGCTTAACGCTGGACATTATGTGGGTAAAATAAGCGGGCTCCCCTGTGAACCTGCCCAGATGCATAGGATAGTGTTCTTTTGGCCTCCTCCAGAAGTCTGGGGTATCTGTAACGTAAGTTACAGAATGCGTAATCTTGGCTATTTCTTTACCGTTTGGCTGCCCGAGCACAACAGCGCCTGCTCCGCTAGCCGCTGTATATTCCAGATCGTCTCCTGGCCTGCCCTGTGCTGTGTCTGAACCTATAGCAAGCCCATACTTTATGACTCCCGAACTTATCATTCCGCTTATCATCTGTACAGCCTCTGTTCCTCCCTTGCAAGCAAACTCAAGATCAACGCCCAGCACCTTGTTAAACCCGAAAATATCGCTAAGTATTGATCCCATCGGCTTTACAGCATAGGGCTTTGATTCAGAACCAACGAGTATAGCCTGTATTTCAGGGTAGTTTGCCATCTTCATGGCTATAGAAGCAGCTTCATACGCCATTGTCAGGGCATCTTCATCATACGATGCAACAGCTTTCATCCTGTTAGGACCAGACCCCTCACCAACCCACATCCTTGCTATTTCTTCTGTGCTGATCCTGTACTTTGGAACGTATGCGCCATAACCTAGTATAGCTGAATTCAGACGCATATTATACAACAGAAATCGCTCTGTTTATAAACATGCCTATGATCCTAATAAAAATTAGACTAAAGTCTAATTCCTATCATATAAAATAGGTTAAATCTGAAGTTTTTTAAGCCCGAGAGCTTGCTCCTGATTCCAAGGGAAGAAGGGATCAAATAATCATAGACATAATCGTCCCCTAAATGGATTATCTCAAACGGTTTTACGTTTTCTTTATCGATTACAGCATTCCAGAACCTTTCGTCTTTCTTCGGATAACCTAAGTCAACAGAGGAGTAAATTTCGTCGAAGAAGTTCTCCGCAAGAGAGAATGCCAGAACTTCTTTTGAAACGTTTGTTGAAAGTATAAGCCTGTATTTGTGCTTAAGGTTTTTTAATTCATAAGGGACATGTACTTTTACACTCTCGCACTTTTTCAAAAATTTTTCATAATTTAATCCGAATTTGTTTATCCAGTAGCTTGGCAGATACCATTCGATTTCTGAAGGACCGACCTGGTTATATGCTTTTGATACAGCGATCTTAGCTTCTTCAAAACTTATCCCCCTATTTTCAGCATACATTTCAGGAATTACGCTGTACCACATATAATTGTAGATCTTGCAATCATCAAGGGTTCCACAGAGGTCTAAAGATAACACCTCATTGCTTTTCATCATAAAGCACCTTGAGCTCTTCGAGCGATACCGGTTCGCCTTTTTCTAGCTTTCTTTTTATGGCTTCTTTTATCTCATTTCTGTTTATTTTTTCAAACTTTAGATTTATGTTGTACCCTTTTTCTTTCTTTTTTTCCTTTTCCATTGCCTTATATTTCCTGAGCTTTTCGAGTATTATCTGCCTCTGCATCTCATTCTTTAGCTTTTCCTTTTCATTCAATAAAGGTTCGATGACTTCGTGCAGCTCTCTCAATCTGTCCTTTATCTTGTTAAGCCTGTTTCTTAAATCCTGAGCCTTATCCAATGAATTTTTAATCGATCTTAACATGCTGAGTCTTTTTTCGGTTTCCTTTATTCTTTCAAAAACCCTCCTTTCTTCATCAGGCTTGAGAACTTTGGTTTGAACTTCATCGTCTAACCTTTTTAAAAGGTCCTCAAGCTTTTCTATTTCTTCCTGATTTACCTTTGTTTTGGGAGCTTTAATCTTGGATAGCTCGTACAGGACCTGTTCCCTCTGCACCTTTAGGTCGTTTACTTCCTGCATGAGTTTGTCAAGCTGCTCGTTAATCTCCTTAATCCTGTTTTTGATCGTGTCGATGTTACTTGACATAAGCTTTCAGCTCTTGTTCCAAATACATAGTAACTTCCTCTGTTTTAAGCTTACCCCCTGCATCTGGAGTTAGATAGCCCTTTTCTATGCAGGTTTCTATAGCCTTTTCCAAACGATCTTTAGCGTACCTAGCTTTAGAATCCTTTTTATTTATCCACAAGTAATCTAATGCCATAACAATGACGTTGAACATAGAGTAGGGGTTTGCTATTCCTTTTCCAGCTATGTCTGGAGCAGAACCGTGCACTGGTTCAAAAAGATTAAACTCATCACCGATGTTTGCTGAAGCAGCAAATCCCAATCCACCTGCCGCCTGTGCCGCTTCATCGCTGAGGATATCTCCATAAACGTTCGGAGTTAAAAGCACGTCAAAATCCTGAGGGTTTCGTATAATTGCCATGCTCATGGCATCTACGTACTTTTCGTCAACCTCTAGGCCAAACTTTCCTAATTCCTGTTTGGCAATGTCTCTAAAGAACCCATCTGTAACGCGCATCACGTTAGCTTTATGCACTATGGTAACTTTTTTCTTTCTGTTCAGCGCATAATTAGCGGCAACCCTTGCTATCCTTCTTGTTCCTTTTTCTGTTATAAGCTTTAATGCTACAGCTGTGTCGTTGATTTTAAATTCTATACCTTTGTAAAGATCTTCAGTGTTTTCTCTCACAATCAAAATGTCCATCGGTCTTACTGAAGGCACGCCTTTGTAGCTTCTTGCCGGTCTTATGTTCGCGTACAGATCCAATGTTTGCCGAAGATAGACTATGCTTTCAAAAGCAGTTTCGCCAACTGGACCCTTTATAGCTAAGTCCGAAGACCTTATTCCATCTAAAGTTTCTTTTGGTAAGGCTGTGCCAAACCTCTTTTTTGTTTCATCGCCCATCTCGTAGAATTTTATGTCCCATTCTATGTCATAGAGGTCGCCTAAAGCTTCAATCACCTTTATCGCAGCTAGAGAAATTTCAGGGCCTATACCGTCACCTTTCATCCAAGCTATCCTGTATTTCATATATCACTATACCCTTTTTAAAAGCAGTTTATTAATACCATCGATCATAGCTTCAACGCTTGTCATAACTATGTCTGGACCCGTTGCCGTCGATGATGCTATGTGCCCCTCTTCGTCTTCTACCTTTACGCTTACCTGCGCAAGCGAATCTGAACCCCCAGTTATGGCGTCTATGCTGTATTCTATCAAATTAACTTTCAGCACACCTTCGAGAGCTTTTTGAATTGCCCTGAGTGAGGCGTCTACAGGTCCTATACCGGTGCTTGAAGACTCAAGGTCTTTTTCTTTAAAGCTTACTCTGATCGAAGTTGTAGGCGAAATGTTCATGCCTGTTACAGAAACTATACCTTTAAGGCTCAAGTACTTTTGGGGCGAGCTTCCTGTTACCGACATTGCTATAGCGTAAAGGTCTGCATCGGTCACGTGCTTTCCAGCATCTCCCAAAGCCTTCACCCTTTTAACTATTTCTGCTAACTGATCTTCATTAACGCTTATTCCCATTTCCTTCAACTGTGCAGCTATTCCATGGCTTCCCGATAGCTTTCCTGCCATGAACCATCTTTTTCTTCCGACCATTTCAGGACTTATCGGCTCATATGTCCTTGGATTGTTGAGTATACCGTGAGTATGGATGCCGCTTTCGTGCCCAAACGCGTTTTCGCCCACTATTGGCTTGTTTTTTGCAATCCTGACGCCAGTTAATTTTTCAACGAGTTTTGAAGTTTCGTATATTTTTTGCAGGTTTATGCCGGTTTCTATTCCGTAAAGGACTTTAAGAGCTACGGCCACTTCTTCTATGCTTACGTTTCCTGCCCTTTCTCCTATCCCGTTTATGGTTCCATGGAATTGATCAGCTCCTGCTTCGATTGCTGCCAGCGTGTTTGCTGTGGCTAGCCCGAGGTCGTTATGTACGTGAACGCTAACTCTTATATCCGGCATATCCCTTTTTATCATTGAAACCAGTTCTTTCATCAAGCTAGGGGATGCTACGCCAACTGTATCTGCTATGTCAAGAGTAGAAGCTCCGCTTTCAGCCGCGACCCTGAAAGCCTTTAGTAGAAAATCCTTTTCCGTTCTTGTCGCGTCCTCTGCTGAATACTCGATTTCAACGCCTTTATCTTTTAGATAGCTTATGTTTTCTCTTATTATCTGTAGGACTTCATCCCTTGTCTTTTTGAGCTTGTATTGAAGGTGAATGTCTGAAGTTGCAATGAAAACGTGTATGCGTTTTATGCCAGTGGAAAGCGTCACGTCCATATCTTTCTTGTTCAGCCTTGCTAGAGCCGCGACTTTGGCTTTTAACCCCGAGTTAGCTATTTTCTTTACTGCGTTAAATTCGCCTTCACTGGCTGCCGGAAAACCGGCTTCTATTATATCAACACCTAAACCATCCAGAGCTTTAGCGATTTCAAACTTATCTTCTATGCTCAGGCTTACTCCTGGCGTCTGTTCACCGTCCCTGAGAGTGGTATCGAAAACATATACCCTTCTTGTCATTTTTCTAGTCCTGCTAGCTTTCTTATCTTTTTGCCTACCTTTTCTATTTCTAGGTTTTCTATATCTTTCATCATTCTGGCGAGCTTCTTTTTGCTCTCCTCAGGGTTGCCCGTCCACTCTTTAGCAAAGCTACCATCCCTTATGTCCTCTAGAAGCTTTTTCATTTTTTCCTTTACGCTCTCGTCTATGACCAGATTTCCTCGAGTAATCCCTCCGTACTTTGCCGTATCGCTAACCGCTTTGAGCATTCCGGTAAACCCCGAAGAATAAACTAGATCAACTATGAGTTTCATTTCATGTAAAACTTCAAAATACGCCAGCTCTGGAGGGTAACCGTTCTCAACGAGCACATCGAATCCGTTCTTTATGAGATACATCAGGCCACCAACCAAAACCGCCTGTTCCCCAAAAAGATCTTCTTCAGTTTCATCTGAAAAAGTTGTCTCTAAAACTCCTACCCTTGTCGATCCTATCCCTTTTGCATAAGCTAAAGCAATGTCCTTTGCCTTTTTAGTATAATCTTGATGAACGGCAACAAGAGATGGAACCCCAAAGTTCTGAAGATAAGCTTCTCTTAGCTTGGGACCGGGTGATTTTGGAGCCACCATTATTACATCCACATAGCTAGGAGGTTTTATGAGACCAAACCTTATGCTGTAACCGTGAGCAAAAAGAAGCCCCTTCCCTTCCTTTAAGCTGTTTTTTATGTATTTATCATAAACAACTCCATGTTCTGTGTCAGGAATAAGCACAGCTATCAAGTCTCCCGCTATTGAAGCTTCTTCTATGCTTTTTGGATTAAAACCGTCAGCTTTTGCGTTTTCCCATGATTTGCCGTTTTCCCTAACTCCCACGATTACGTTTATCCCGGAGTCCCTCAGGTTTAAAGCATGAGCTCTACCCTGGCTTCCGTAACCTATTATCGCAACCGTTTTGTTCTTTAGGTTTTCTATTTTAGCGTCCGAATCGTAATATATCTTTACCATCCTCTTTCACCACTGCGGTTATACCCGTCCTCGATATATGTATTATCTTGAATCGGGATAGCTGCTTGACCAAGCCTTCGACATTCGCAGGCTCACCTGAATATTTTAATATCAAAGAGCCGTTCTCTATCAATTCTGCACCGTAATTTTTGGCTATCTCCCTTAACTCTTCTTTGCTTCCTTCTAACTTAGCAAGCAAGAGTTCCTGTGCATAGCAGGAGTCCCTTGGAGCCTCTATGACTTCATAAACGTCTATAAGCTTTTTTACCAATCTTGCAAAACTATCCGCTTCTTCATCATCTGCGTTTATTGTAATTACTATTTGAGACTCATCTTTAGCTAAAGACTTACCAACTGTTACGCTTTCTATGTTGAAATTTCTTCTTCTGAATACGTTCGTTATCTTGAAAAGCACGCCGGGTTTATCTGCAACAGTTATGAAGAAAACCCTTTCTTTTTTCATCTTACACTATCATCTCCCTCAGACTTTTGCCTGCTGGAACAAACGGGAAGACGTTTTCTTCCGGAGATATCGGGACGTCTATAACATACGTTACATCGCTTTTTACGGCTTCTTTAAAATACTTTTCAAAATCCTCTAATCCGTTTACCCTTACCCCTTCAGCGCCATAGGCTTTCGCCAGAGCTGGGAAGTTAGGCGTTTCACCAAGCGAAGAAGCGATGTACCTGTTGTTATATACAAGACGTTGCCACTGAGCTATCATTCCAAGCACAGCGTTGTCCAGAATTACTACTACAACTGGTATTCCTTCCTTTACGCTGGTTGCCAAGCTGTTTGAAGTCATCAAGAAACTTCCGTCCCCAGCTATGTCGACGACGGTTTTATCAAATTTTGCAACCTTTGCTCCTATTGCTGCCGGAAATCCAAAACCCATTGTCCCGAGTCCTCCGCTCGTTATGAAGGTTCTCGGCTTTAGCGCTTTGTAGAAAAGCTCAGCCCATGCCTGAGCCTGTCCTACTTCTGTTGTAACTATATCATCTTCGTGCAGAATCTCCCTGATCTTTTTTATTATGAGCGGGCTCAGAACATTTTCTCCAAATATTTTATCTTCATAATACTCCTTCAGCTCTTTTACCCTCTTGTACCATGGAGAATCTTTTGTATAAGGCATCATCTTCCTGATCTCTGAAACTAGCATGGTTATTGATTCGTTCAAATCGCCTATTACGGGGAATTCGTTTACAATATTTTTTCTTGCTTCTGTAGGATCTATGTCGAAGTGCAGAATCATCCTGTCTTTTGAAAATTCCTTTGTGTCCATGGTGGTCCTGTCTGAAAATCTGACACCTATCCCGATTACTAAGTCGCTTTCCATTATGAGCGTGTTAGCGTGATAAGTGCCGTGCATACCTATCGGCCCAACTGCAAGGAAATGGTTTTCAGGTATAGCCCCTTTCCCCATCAAAGTGCTAGCAACAGGAATCATCAGCATCTCCGCTAGTTCAACGACCTTTGACCCTACTTCTGACTTAACCGCTCCTCCTCCGACCAGTATAACAGGTTTCTGTGACTGTATGATCAGTTTTGCAGCTTCTCTTATAGCTTCTGGATCAGGTCTTACGTAAGGTCTATAGCCTTTTATTTCGACCTTTTCTGGGAACTCCATTTCTGCTTTTTCTGCCTGAACATCCTTTGGAAGATCTATCAGAACGGGACCCTGCCTCCCTGTGCTAGCTATGTAGAATGCAGCTTTAACATCAAAAGGTATTTCTGAAGCCGATAAAGGCTGAAAAGCGTATTTAACAACAGGCGTAAATATTCCAACAGTGTCTATTTCCTGAAATGCATCTTTACCGATATAATCTCTTGCAACCTGTCCAGTTATTGCTATCACGGGAGAAGAGTCTAGATAAGCTGTGGCTATACCTGTTAAAAGGTTTGTAGCGCCTGGACCCGATGTCGAAGTACATACACCGACTTTCCCGGAAGCCCTTGCATAACCGTCGGCCATATGCGCAGCAGACTGTTCATGCCTGGCTAGCACATGTCTTATGCTTGAATCTTTTAAAGCGTCATAAAAAGTGAGAGTTGCCCCTCCAGGTATCCCAAAAATTACCTCTACCTTTTCCTTTTCTAAAGCCTTTACTAAGGCCTGAGCTCCACTTAAATAAGGCGCCATTACTTTGATATAAAGAAGACATTTTATAAATTTTAGTAATAGAAAAACATTATTAAAAATTATTTTTCAAAAAATTTTTTATATATTTTTGGCTTAAATAATGAAATATCTCTAAAAAAATAGTCTAAAATTAACTCAAATTATTTATAATTCTGCCAGTTTTTTTGCATAAAATTTACATTTTCGCTATTCGAATTTAGTT